>JARXZD010000024.1 GCA_029893765.1 Bacilli bacterium PM5-9 | reverse complement strand
AAAAGCAGGCATTTTAAAGGTCAATGGATTTCAAATAAAGAGGTAATTGAATATATGTGTAATGAGAATGAGGAATTTAAAATAAATTATCAATACTATCAAAAAATATTATTCTCACTCAAATATCGAGACAAAGATAAATTAACTATAATAATTAATAATCCAGAGAACAATATATCTAAGCAAATAAAAACATGCCTTCAAACATATACAAAACATAAAGAGTATGTAAAGAATGGCCTTGAATATGAATACAATAATGGAATAATTGAAGGTACAATATCTAAGATTAAAAAGTTAAAAACAATATCATGTGGATATAAAAAATTCGAAAGATTTAAAACTAGAATTTTTATAACAGAGAATCTAATTAAGACATAAAAAACCAACACAATAAATTGTGTTGGTTGATGCAACAATATCGATTTGAGTAATTATTCCACCCTATTTGACATTGCGCCTGTTAATTTTAGAATAAACCAACAATTTTACCTTCTTCAGTTACATCCATTCTTTCTGCAGCTGGTACTTTTGGAAGTCCAGGCATTGTCATTACTGCACCAGTTAAGGCAACAATAAATCCTGCTCCAGCAGAAACTCTAAGTTCTCTAACTGTAATATCAAATCCAGTTGGTCTTCCTAATACTTTTGGATCATCAGTTAAACTTGCAGGAGTTTTTGCCATACAAATTGGTAACTTGTCTAATCCATTTTCTTTTAATAACTCTAAAGTTTCTTTCGCTTCATCAGTTAAGATAACTTTATCAGCTCCATAACATGTAGTTGCGATTTTATTAATTTTTTCTTCAAAGCTATCATTATCTTCATAAACAAAGTTGAATTCTTTATTTTGTGCACAAGCTTCAACAACAGCATTAGCAAGATCTTTACCACCTGCTCCACCTTCAGCCCATACATCAGATTCAACAGCTACGACACCTTTATCACGACACCATCCAAATAAAGTATCAACTTCTTTTTGAGTATCTGCAGCAAATTTGTTGATAGCTACAACATATGGTAATCCATAAGATTGAACTGTTTCAATATGTTTTTCTAAGTTAGCAACACCATTTAATAGTGCATCAACATTTTCTTCTTTTAATTCTTCTTTAGGTTGTCCACCATGCATTTTTAATGCTCTAACAGTTGCTACAATAACAACACATTTTGGGTGTAATCCACCAATTCTTGATTTAATATCAATGAATTTTTCACTTCCTAAGTCAGCACCAAATCCTGCTTCAGTTACAACATAGTCAGCTAATTTAAGAGCTAATTTAGTAGCAATTAATGAGTTACATCCATGAGCAATATTAGCAAATGGTCCACCATGAATAAACATAGCATTTTTTTCTAAAGTTTGAACGATATTTGGTTTTAAAGCATCTTTCATTACCATTGCAACAGCACCAACAGCATTTAAATCTTTAACTGTTACTGGTTTTCCAGCAGTGTTATATCCAATAATAATTCTAGCAATTCTTGCTTTAAAATCATCCATATCAGTAGCTAAACAAAGAACTGCCATTACTTCTGAAGCTACTGTAATATTAAATCCATCTTGTCTTTCAACACCGTTTGCTTTTGATCCTGGTTTATTTTGACCAATAGTAACAGATCTTAAAGAACGGTCGTTCATGTCAACACAACGTTTCCATGTAATATTATTTAAATCAATATCTAATTCGTTTCCTTGATGAATATGATTATCAATTAATGCTGCGATTAATGCATTAGCAATACCAATAGCATGCATATCTCCTGTAAAGTGTAAGTTAATATCTTCCATTGGAACTACTTGTGAGAATCCTCCACCAGCTGCTCCACCTTTTACACCAAATACTGGACCTAAAGATGGTTCTCTTATACATCCTACTGTAAAGTGACCTTCTTTATTTAATGCTTCAACTAATCCAACAGTAGTTGTTGATTTACCTTCACCAGCACTTGTTGGGTTAATTGCAGTTACTAGAATTAAGTTTCCATCCTCATTGTTTCCAACTTCATCATAAATACTTAAATCTACCTTTGCTTTGTAATTTCCGTATTTTTCTAAATACTTTTCACTAATACCTGCTTTTTTAGCAATCGCATCAATTTTTTCTAATTCTGTTGCTTGTGCTATTTCAATATCACTTCTCATTTAATATTCCCTCCTATAATGTTTTGAATTTGTTCTATTTTAATAAATTAAATTAATTAATGCAAAGATTATTTTTATATATCTTTAACCATTCTTATCATTTTATTGATCATTTTAATCATTTTTATGATTTTTTTAATAATAATTTATTTTTATAGCATTTTTTCTATTTCACTCATATTGTCAGCAATAACTTTTTTTGCTTCTTCTTGCATTTTATCGCATTGCTTAATAAAGTCATTGGCAGCATCTTGATCCTTCAATCCACTTGCATTTATTTTTACATTTAAGATTGAACAATTCATTCCTGCTTCTAAAAGATACATTCCGCTTGCTAAATCACTAATCGCATTAACATTTCCATATTCAATTAACTTCGGTGTTAATTTTAAACAATCGCATGCCATTTGTGCAGCCTCTAATGGCGCTTTTGTAGCACCTAAAGTTGCTGCTTGGATTGCAGCTGAACGAGCAGCTTTTTCTTCATCAGTTTCTTTTGGTAATTTGAATGCATCCATTACCATGTTAAAACTTTCAGTATCTTCATCTACCATCTCTAGTAAACGATTATACCCTGCTTCTAATTCATTAAATGTTTTAGTAAACTCATCTTGAATTTTTTGATCAAGTTCTAAAAATTTCTTTTTTCCAATAGTTAAGTGACACATCATACGAGACAAACCAACACCAAGGTTACTTACATATGCAGCAACACTTCCTCCACCTGGAGCAGGTTGATCTGAATTAACAGCAGCACTAAATTCAACTAAATTCATATCAATTAATTTCATCTACGGTTCTCCTTTTTTATATTAATTTAAACTAACATTTGATCTTCAACAACTAGCTCACCTTTTTTAAAGACATGAGCAACATGGTTAACACCAAAGTGATAAATTGTAAATTCAATATTTGGTGCATCCATAATAACAATATCTGCTTGTTTTCCAGCTTCAACTGAACCAATAACATCATTCATTTCTAATGAACATGATCCATTAACAATTGCACTATTATAAACCTCAATTGGTGTCATAGCATAACCACGACTTGCGATTTGTAATGTTAATTGTAAGTTTTCATTTGGACATGATCCAGGGTTAAAATCAGAACAGATTGTAACAGCTAATCCTTTATCAATCATCATACGAGCACGTGCATAATCTTTACCAAGATTAAATGTAGTTGCTGGTAATAAGTTAGCAATTACATTACTTTTTGCCATAGCATCCATATCTTCTTCTGGAGTTGCCATTAAATGTTCTGCACTAAGCGCGTGTAATTCTGCAGCAAGAGCAGCTCCACCCATTGGTACAACTTCATCAGCATGAATTTTAACTGTATAACCCAATTCTTGAGCTTTTTCTAAAATTCGTTTTGATTGATCTTTATTAAAGACAGCATCTTCACAGAAAATATCTACATATTTAGCAAGATCCATTTTTGCTACTTCAGGTAACAATTCATTGATTACTAATTCAATATAATCTTCTGGATTTTCTTTGTATTCCTTTGGAATAGCATGAGCAGGCATAAATGTACTAACGATATCACATGGATGATCTTCAGCAACTTTGCGAGCAACTTTTAATTGTTTAACTTCTGTTTCTAAGTTTAAACCATATCCACTTTTTGCTTCAAATGTTGTAACACCATGTAACAACATTGAATCCGCAAAATTCATTGATTTATAATATAAATCATCAAAAGATGCATTTCTTGTAGCTTCAACAGTATTTAAAATACCTCCGCCACCTCTTAAAATATCTAAGTAATCAGCACCCTCTAATTTTAAAGCATATTCATGCTCACGAGAACCACCAAATACTAAGTGGGTGTGAGCATCAATTAATCCTGGTAATGCGATTTTTCCTTCTGCATCAAATAATTCAGTATATTCTTCAACATATTGAGAATAATCACCAGTACCAACTGCTTCAATTTTTTCATCATTAATTACAACATATGCATTTTCAATGATTTCGCATTCATTTAGTTTCTTTTTCTTTAAAGGAACACTTTTATTTTTCATTGTATACAATTTGCCAATATTATATATTATTGTTTTCATATTTTAACCACCTTTACACGTGATATTCAATAATTTTATCCAAACTAAATCCTCTTAATCCAAGGTGTTTTGTAACAACCTCAGATAATTGTTCTAATGTATATTCTGCTAAAGGTTTTGTGTCTCTCATTTTTAAATAGTACGCAGCAATATCCTCAAGACAAGCTCTTGGAACTAACCCAATTATTTCTGATCCAGTTACTTCAATATCAAATCTTTTAGCTTCCATTTTAACAGCTTCAAATGCTCTATATACACTAGTTTGTGTATAATCAGTTACATTCATTGTTACTTGGATAAATTCATCATATTCAGCAGGTCCTGCTTGGATACATTTATATCCTCCACTGCTTAATCTAATAGATTTTGCAATATAACTAATTGCATCAACATCTTTTGTTTGACAATCAATATTGTAAGCAATTAATGGTGGACGACATCCAATCGCTACTACACCTGCAGTTGGATGAATTTCAGCTTTACCATAATCTGGTTTCCATTCAGGTAATTTAATTTTTTCACCCATTCCTTCAAATTCACCTTTTCTAATTGTTGGTAATTTTTCACGGTTTGGTTGAGTTGCACTATATGAATATAAGAATACTGGTAAATCAAAACGTTGTGCTACTTCTTCTCCAGCTTCTTTTGATAATTCAACAGCTTCTTCAATACTCATTCCTGAAATTGGAATAAATGGTACTACATCAGTAGCTCCCATTCTTTTATGTTCACCTGTTTGATAGTTCATATCAATCTCTTTTGTAGCTACACCAATTGCTTCAACAACAGCAGCTTTAACTGCTTGAGGCTCACCTATTACAGTAACAACTGTTCTATTGTAAGCAGCATCTGGTTCAACTCCAACTAACTTTACACCTTCTTTATCTTTTAAAGGTGCAACGATACGATCAACTTTCTCTAGATCTTTCCCTTCTGAAAAATTTGGTACACATTGTACTATTTTTTGCATTTAAGACATCTCCTTAGTTTATTTGTTTTTCCTAATAATATCCTTAACAAAATCTCTTGTTGTTAAGTATGGTAAAGTAATATGGTCTTTACCTTTCATTTGTTCATTGTATTCGATACAAGTTTCAATTGATGCGCTATTACGAGCCCAGTTACGACGAGCAACTCCACCCATAACATCCCATAACATTGATTCATAAAGAATATTGTCTACTCTTTCACTTCCATCTAATACCATACCAAATCCACCGTTTACAGATTTACCAATACCAACTCCACCACCATTGTGAAGAGCGATTAGTGACATACCACGTGCTGCATTACCTGCATAACAGTGAGTAGCCATTTCTGCCATTACATTTGAACCATCATAAATATTTGATGTTTCTCTAAATGGTGAATCTGTACCAGATACATCATGGTGATCACGACCTAACATAATTGGTCCTACTTCTCCATTACGTACCATTTCATTAAATTTAAGAGCAATGTTTGTACGTCCCCAAGCATCTTGGTAAAGAATACGAGCTTTTGTACCAACAACTAATGCATTTTTCTTAGCATCATTAATCCATTTCCAGTTATCATAATCTTGGAAACGACGATCTGGATCAATAACACTACATGCTGCAGCATCTGTTTTGTCTAAATCTTCTTCTTTTCCTGATAGACATACCCATCTGAATGGTCCATATCCATAGTCAAATAACATTGGTCCTAAAATATCTTCAACATAAGATGGCCAAATGAATCCATCTAAATCATTAACACCATTTTTTGAAATTTCCATTACACCTGAATCATAAATAGCTTTCATGAATGAGTTACCATAGTCAAAGAAATATGTTCCTTTTGAACTTAATTTTTTGATAACTTCAAAGTGACGATGTAAGCTTTCATCAACAAGTTTTTTGAATTTAGCATGATCAGTTGCTAAAAGTTTTGTTCTTTCTTCAAAAGAAATTCCTGCTGGGCAATATCCACCATCATAAGCTTCCTGACATGATGTTTGATCTGATAATAAATCAATATGAATATCATTTTCATAAGCATATTCTAATAAATCAACAACATTACCTAAAAACGCAATAGCAATCGGTTCTTTATTATCTTTAGCTTTACATGCTACTTCGAATGCTTCTTTAGGTGTTCTTGTTACTTTATCAACCCATCCTTGTTCATAACGAGTATTAATTCTTGATTCATCAACCTCTGCAACTAAAGCTACACCATTAGCAATCTTACCAGCTTTACCTTGAGCTCCAGACATTCCACCAAGTCCTGATGTAACGAAGATTAATCCTTCCATATCTTTTGCACCATCTTTAATTTTACGAGATGCATTTAATAATGTTGAATAAGTTCCATGAACGATACCTTGTGGTCCAATATACATCCAACCACCAGCAGTCATTTGTCCATAGTTAGCTACACCTAGTGCAGTTAAACGTTTGAAATCATCTAAGTTATCAAATAAACCAACTGTTAATCCATTAGTAATCATTACTCTTGGAGCTGTTTTATGTGAATGGAACAATCCTACTGGATGTCCTGATTGAAGAACTAATGTTTGCTCATCAGTCATAACTTTTAAATATTTGTTAACTAGAACATATTGCATCCAGTTTTGGAATACTTGTCCTGTTTCACCATATGTTACTAATTCATATGGATATAAAGCAATTTCAAATGATAAGTTGTTATCAATCATTACTTGGAATGCTTGTCCTTCAATTGTTGTTGCTTCATACTCATCAATAGGTTTTGGTGAAATATTTCCTTCTGGTCTAAAACGATATCCATAAATTCGCCCATGAGTCATTAGCTCCTCATAAAATTCAGGAGCTAATTCAGCATGGTATTCTTCTGGAATATATCTTAGAGCATTCATAAGTGCTAATTCAATATCTGAATCGCTTAACGTTAATTCACGTTTAGGTGCTCTTCTTATTCCTTTTACGAATTCTGGTGTTTTAGCAGGAATATGATCAATTTTAATCTCCATTCCCTTTTGAATGTCTTGATTATTAATTTGCATAATACTTTTTCCTCCTAAAAAACTTTTTAAATTAAATTGTATCTAATGGTACAACTTTTTCAACTTCTTCGACAATTTTGTGAGATGTTACTAACTCATCAATTTTAACCATATCTGGTTTTAAAACTCTATCGTTTTTCATATATGATACAACGCTTCTTACTTGATCGTAAGCAACTTGTGTACCTTTACCTAATTTTTCTACTTTTCTAAGATCGATTCCTTGACATGAAGCGAATAATTCCATACCTAATACATATTGAACGTTTCTTAAAATTTGTCTTGCTTGTCTAGCAGCTGTTGTTCCCATAGATACATGATCTTCTTGGTTTTCACAAGATGGAATTGAATCAACACTTGCAGGATGAGCAATTACTTTATTTTCACTTACAACTGATGCAGCAGAATATTGAACAATCATAAATCCACTATTTAATCCAGCTTTTTTAACTAACATTGATGGTAAACCATTTGATAATTTAGAGTTTACTAATCTTTCAATTCTTCTTTCAGAAATGTTTGCTAATTCTGATAAAGCGATTTTTAAGAAGTCAAATGGTAAAGCCATTGGTTGACCATGGAAGTTACCACCACTAATTACATCTTCAGTATCAGGGAAAATTAATGGGTTATCAGTAACCGCATTTAATTCAATTTCAACAATTCCTTTTACATAATTAATAGCATCTTTTGAAGCACCATGAATTTGAGGTAAACATCTTAATGCATAAGCATCTTGAACTCTTAAATCTCCTTGTTCAGTTGCTGATGAACTTCCTTCAATTAATTTTAAGAAGTTTTTAGCTGATGTTTTTTGTCCTACATGACCACGAATTTCATGAACTCTTGGATCGTATGCAGTTCTAATTCCTGTTAAAGCTTCAAATGAAAGCATTGCAGTAATATCTGCTAATTTAACTGTTTTTAAAGCATCGTAAGTAGCAAAAGCACCAACTGAAGTCATTGCTTGAGTACCATTGTTTAGTCCTAAACCTTCTTTTGAAGATAAAGTGATTGTTTCTAAACCAGCTTTTTTCATTCCTAATTTACCATTATATTTTTTTCCATTATAGTATACTTCACCATAACCTAACATTGGTAAAACACAGTGTGATAATGGTGCTAAATCACCACTAGCTCCTAAGCTTCCTTGTTCAGGCACAACTGGTGTTACACCCGCATTTAACATATCTAAGATTAATTGTACTGTACTAACTCTTACTCCTGAATTACCTTTAGCAATTGAATTAGCACGTAATAACATAATTCCTCTTACTACTTCAATATCAAATGGTTCCCCAACTGATACTGCATGCGTGATAATTAAGTTTTCTTGTAACTTACTTGTATCTTTTTTGTTGATTGTTACTTCACTTAAAGATCCAAATCCTGTTGTAATTCCATAACGTACAACTTCATTTTCAACATAATGCTCAACTAAGTCACGACTTTTTTGCATTGCTTTGATAGCTTCATCGCTTAACTCAACTTTAGCACCATGTCGTGCTACTTGGATAAAGTCCTCTAATGTAAGACTTTTCCCATCAATAATTACTTTGTTCATTTTTTTGTACCCTCCGTTTTTTATAATTATTATATATTCTTAATTTAAATTATATCTTTAATATATTAAAAAGCAACATCAAATAATTGATTTTTAGTCAAAAAAAAGCGTTTTTTTTATGTTTTATCGAACTTTTTGTCTATTTCGATAAAAATGAAATGTTCATTTAATCGACTATATGTTAATTTCTTTGTTTTTTTTGTGTTTTTTTTAATTTTTTTGCAAATTTTTCATTTATTTTTGTAAAAAACATAAGAAAATCATACATTCGCTAAAAGTGTCAAAAAAAAATATTGTAAGTACTATTTTTTGATAAGGTATTAAAAAAAACGATACCATTACAATATCGTTTTATATATCTTATCTAATTCTTCTTTAGTAAATGAGTGATAAATGTCAGATAATCTAGCATCATTTAACAATTTTTCAACACAAGTACTATAATTGAAATCATATACTTCATACTCACTTAATTGAGTTTTATTATCTATCCACTCAAAGAATAGCTTTTTAATTGCTTCAACAGTTTTTTGCGCAACTTCTTGATTAGAACCCTCAATGTCAAAAACATTTTTTCCTAAATTAACAAATTTAACTAAATCTTTTTTATTTGCCAAATCAGCATCAAGATAAGTTTGTAAAACATAAGGTTGAATTATTGCAAGACCAATTCCATGAGTAAAGTCTGTAAGAGCACTTAATTCATGTTCTAAAGCATGTGTATTCCAATCTCCACCATATTTTCCTAAAGTACTAATTCCATTTAATGCATAAGTAGCACTTAGCATAATTTGTGCATTAGCATCATAATTTAAATTATCTTCTAAATACTTTGGTGCATAAGCGATAACATTTTTCATAACACCCTCAATATATCTATCAGCAAAACCTTCATCTTCATGTGCAGTAAAATACAATTCTAATAAATGTGAGAATGTATCACAAACACCGGCAATTCTTTGTTTTGGTGGTAAACTTTCCAAAAGTCTTGGATTTAAGAATGAGAATACTGGCGCTGCTTCTTCATGTGCCATTGATAATTTATCTTCAGTTTCAGGATTAGTAATAACTCCACCTACATTCATTTCTGAACCAGTAGCTGAAATAGTTAAAATAGCTCCTATTTTTATTAAACCAGTAACTTTATCAAGTTGGTCTTGGTTTCTAACTAAATCCCAAACATCAACATCTGCAGCTTGTGACATTGCAATATGTTTTGAATTATCAAGAACACTTCCACCACCGACAGCTAAAATAAAATCAAGATTATGTTCATTAATTAATCTAACACCTTCACGAGCAGTATCTACTTCTGGATTAGGTTTAATTCCTCCTAATTCAACAAAGAAAATATCATTATCATTTAACATTCTAACAACTTCATCATATAATCCAATTCTTTTAATACTACTTTGTCCATAAGTTAATAATACTCTACTACCACCATTTTTCTTAATTTCTTGTGGTAATTTTTCTAATTGATTTTGACCAAAAATTAATTTAGTCACTCTTTGATAAGTAAAATTATTCACTTTTACTTCCTCCTTCAACTATTTTTTTTATTTTTTCTAAAGCTATAATTATTCCAACTCCAGCAAGCATCCAAATTAATTTAATATTTTCAAAATTTAATGGTACTAAATTTAAACTTTCTTTAGTAACATCATCACTTAATGATGTTGGTCCCATAATAATTGCATATATAGATCCTATCATTAATCCCATGACAAAGAAAACAACAATCTCACGATGATTTTTCATTAAATATTTAACTAGCTTTGAAAAATAAAATAATCCTAATAAAACTCCAAAACCAAATACTAAAACAATATCTAATTGACTAAAGTTAAACTTTAATACCTCTTTTACAGCACTCACAATTGGCATATATAAACCAAATATTAATAAGAATGTTGAACCAGATATTCCAGGCAAAATCATTGCCGAAATTGCAACAGCTCCTACTATAAAAATATAAACATACTTTAAAATACTTGTATCTGCACTTAAATCAATTGCAGTTGAGCTAAAGTTTGTTACAACTACTACTAGTACAATTCCAGCCATTGTGAACAAGATATGCTTTAGATTAATTTTGTTTTGTAATTTTTCTTGTGTAAAAATAAATGGAATTGCAACTAAAATAAATCCTAAAAACAATGAGACTAATTCATATGGTTTTTCACCAACTAAGCTAGCAATCAAGCTTAATGCTAAAACCATTCCAATTGCCCAACCAACAACAAATTTTAATAAAAAATCAATAGCATCTTTCTTCTCCTGCTTAGTACTACTTGAACCAAAAGCTGCAATAGAACTAACAAATTGCTCATATTTACCTAAAATATAAGCAATTGTTCCACCACTAACACCTGGGACACTATCAGCTACTGCCATTAAAAAGCCTGTAATTGTTGTCATAATATCTTTCTTTTGATATTTCACTAACCTCTCACCTTTCTAAATGCTCTTGTTACTGATTTTCGATAGACAAATACCAATACAATGAACATCATAACATAAAAGGCTATACCAATGTATGAAAGTATTTTGTAATCTACATCTGCAAACATAACTAATGCAAAGCCACTTCCAAAAACAAGGGCATTTAAACCAAAATGAACAAGCATTGTCATCCAAACTGAACGAGATCTTTTAACAACATAAGTTTCTGATTCCCAATCAAGTGTCGGGAAATTTAAATCAATACATACTGGAATTAAATTTGTAGCTAAAACAACTAAAATCATTACTAATAATGAAACAATAATATAACTAACATCCATTTGTAAAACAAGCATCGGAATTAACATGAAAATGAATATTGTTAAAAACTCAACTAGCGTATGAAATAATACTTTTCCAAAAAATGCTCTACTTTGATTAAGTGGTAATGTATTTAAATAATCAAGGACTTTAGCATCTCTTGTGAAAACTGTAGCAGCACCATTATTGAAAATCGTAAAGAATGTTCCAATTACTAATGTTACTAAAATTATTGTTTCAATGTTTAAAGAATCTTTAACAAAACTCACTACTTCAACAGCCGTATCACCATTTGTATAATAAGAATATCCCATCATAGCAAGATAAACTACAACGATTAAAATATTTCCAAAAACAGAATTAAAGAAATAAGTTCCAGTTTTAAAAATTTCTTTAGCTTCTCTAATAAAGAACCACATTGTCTTACTATGACTAGAAGTTTGTTTATTTTTAAGCAATTTAGATTTTGTTTTACCGCCTTCTTCATTAAATCCAATTGAGCCTTTAAAATATACTTTTTCAAAGTATAATAAGAAAATTGACCCAATAACAACAGCAACAAACATATAAACAATATTAATATAACTAGCTTTGTTTAATAACTCAGATGCCCAACCTGGATAGAAAAGGATTGTATCTAACTTACTAATTAAATCCATAAACATAGTAATTGTTTTAGTTGGATCTTCACTAGACTGTGTACTAACATTTAAAATAAATACCATATATAAAGAGAAGGCAACAACAAAAAATGTACCATATAATACTCTTTTAGCAAGCATTTTATTTTTTACTTTATTTACAAAATATAAAACTGTTCCAACTAAAAATGAAATACCATAAATTGTAATAATTGGCATTGTTAAACAATAAATAATAATACTCAAGATACCATTAAGGCTAACATCAGAGTAAACAAAATAAATGATAATACAAGGTGTCATTAACAATGCGACAACTTGTAACACATTGTAATAAACTAGCATTAATTTTGCGATTACAAACTCACGTTTTTTAATCGGTAATACAATATAATTATTCAAGTTTTTATCTAAATATCCACCTGAGAATAGAAACCCAAAAGATGAAACGATTGCTAAAACAAAAGTTAAATAAAAACCAATCATAATAGTAAGGTGCCCAATATTAAGTGGAATCTTACTTTGAATTTCATCAGAATGTACAATTAAAGGAAATAGCATCGCTGAAAATCCAGCTAACACCAAAATAGTTATACCAATATTAAGTAGTATTTTTTTTGTTTTTGAATACTTAATTAACTTAATACTTTGTTGGTCACGTTTAAAAACATTAAATAACGATTTAATCATTTTCACTTGTTATCGCAAAGAAGATATCTTCTAAGCTTGTACTTTCACTATATTGTTCCTTTAATGCCTCTAATGTACCTTGATATATAAACTTTCCTTTATTAATTACTAAAATCTCATCACACAATTTTTCAGCAACTTCCAAAACATGTGTTGAAAATAATACAGTATGACCTTTAGCAACATGATCTTTCATTGAATCTTTTAAAAGTCTACTTGCTTGTGGATCAAGCCCTGTAAGTGGTTCATCTAAAATCATTATATGTGGTTCATGTACTAAAGCACCCATTACCACTATTTTTTGTCGCATACCATGAGAATAAGAATCAATTAAATCTCCTAATTTATCACTCATTAAATATTGATTTGCAAGTTCATCAATACGTTTTTTCAAAATGCTTGGTTCAACACCATAAGCAGTTCCCATAAAATTCAAATACTCAAAACCAGTTAGTTTCAAAAAAACATCAGGAGAATCAGGAACATATCCAAACTCTTTTTTTGCTTTTAAATCATCATTAGTAATTGAATATCCATTAATAATCACATCACCAGTACTTGGTGTAAGTACACCTGTCATCATTTTTAAAGTAGTTGATTTACCTGCACCATTATGTCCAATAAACCCAATTATCTTTCCCGGTTTAATAGATAAATCTGTTGGTTGTACTGCATATTTACTACTATTACCATATTTCTTTGAAATATTTTTTAATTCTATCATTTTTATACCTCCACTTAATATAAACTATTTACACTATCTTGTTTTACAACTTTTGCTTTTTTTGCTGCACTTGGAATTTTAATTTTTTCATTTGTTGGCTCAAGGTTTATATCAATTGGCCCAACATTCACTTCACTTTTTAATACTTCTAAACTAATATTCACTCTATGCTTTGCATACTTAGTATTATCCATTGGAATAAATACTTCATATTCAATATTCATTTTTTGCATCAATGCCTTAAATTGCTCTATTTGTTTTTCAAGGTCTTTAATATTTTCTTTTTCATCTTTTATCATTGACATAATTGTATCTAAATCAATAGTTGCACTAATTAAATAGCCCTCTTGAGAATCTCTTATTTCTTTTGTATATTCTACATTTTTAAAAGTTTCAAAAGTTTCTCTTGCTTTATCCACATCTAGCTTTTCACTATCTTTAGTTTTTGAATTTACAGAATCTGAAATGCTTTCATCAAGTTCCTGTTTATACCATGAATTATCACTTTTAATATATACATATTTTTTATCAAGATAAATTTCCATTTTCTCACTTTGATCATTTTGTTTATCATCTAAATTCATTTCAAATTTAGCTAATTCATTTTTTAAGTCAACAATTCCCTTTGCACTAAAATTACTATTTACTTCTTCTGTATTAATTAATGATTTAGGAACATCAATTTTTCCATCAATACCTATACTATATTTATTTTTTCCTTCTAATTTATTCATGCTTTGCACATAAGCTTCTAATGCTTCATCTTTGTATTTGTTGTCTTGTTGTGAACATCCTACTAATAGAAACAAACTTAATACTAAAGCTAATATTTTTTTCATTACTGCCAACTCCTATCTTTCTTGATAAAAAAGCACATTTACCAAATTAATTTATCGTAATTATATCACATGATTATCATAAATTAAAATTTACGATTGTAATAAAAATACGTTATGCAATATACAACTAGCGTATAACAAACTCCATAGAAAAATACATTTGAAATAACACTTGAAAAAAATGTTGTAGCAACCATACCACACACCATTGTGTATAATAAAATTAAGTATGACATTGTTGATGTACTTTTTACTACAAGGGCTGTTCTTTCATCATTTGATTTTATATATAACTCATTTAATTTATCTTCATTTCTTAGTGAAGAAAATGTTGATAGTAACTTAAATCCTGTTCCAAGTACTAATCCATATAAACATCCTATATTTCTTGATAAATTATTTCCTTCCAAATTTAAATTATCTTTATTTAAAAGTGTTATAACTGCTAAAGATATTAAAAATATTCCTAAAATACTCAATAAAATAATTCTTTTCTTTAACCCTTTTTTAAATTTATTCATCTTCTTCACCTACCTTTGAAAAATCAAATATCTCTTCAATACTCATTTCAAAAAACTTGGAAATTTTATACGCCAGAATTAATGAAGCTGTATATTTTTCTTTTTCAATCGAAATGATTGTTTGCCTTGTAACGCCAAGAGCTTTAGCTAATTCATCTTGAGAAATCTTTCTTTCTTTTCTTAGCTTTTGAATTTGCGTCTTCATTTTATCACCTGAAAAAAGTATAGTACACTTTACAAAAAATGTCAAGCACACTATACTTTTATATTTCTTTATTTTCTTTTAATTCTAAAATTTTAGCTTTTATTTCTGGTGATAACTCTTCACTTTCTAACATGTCTGGTCTATTCTTAGCAGTTTTTATTATTGATTGCTTTAATCGATATTCATCTATTTTAGCATGATGACCATTCACTAATACTCCTGGTACAACTTTTCCATCAAACTCCTGTGGTTTAGTATACTGGGGATATTCTAACAAACCATTTTGAAAAGAATCTCCTAAATATGATTGCTTTTCAATCACACCATCAACTAACCTAGCAATTGAATCCATCATGACCGTACTAGCAATTTCACCACTGGTTAAAACATAATCACCAATAGAGTATTCATAATCAACATAATCTCTTATTCTTTCATCATACCCTTCGTAATGTCCACAAATAAATATTAATTCCTTTTCTTGTGCTAACTTATTAGCATCCTCTTGTTTAAAAACTTTTCCTGTAGGACAAACTAAAATAATTTTACTATCATTTGTTTTATTTGCTTTTAAGGCATCGTAAATTGGCTGTACTGTAAGCAACATTCCAGCTCCTCCACCATAAGGTGTATCATCAACTTTCATATGCTTATTCTTTGAGTAATTACGATAATCTATTGTTTCTATTTCAATTTTTTTACTTTCAATTCCTCTTTTAATAATTGAGTGTTTTTTAAAACTTTCAATATATTCAGGAAATAATGTTAATACTTTAAATTTCATTACCATAATCCTTCCACTTCAAATAAAACTATTTTTTTATTTTCAATATCAATTACATCAACAATTGTTTTAATAAATGGCACTAAGATATCTTTGCCATCCTTTTCAAGAACAATAACATCGTTTGCTCCTGTTTCCATAACACTTTTAACTTTTCCTAGTACTTCACCATTAAAAGTTTCAACATCTAAACCAATTAAGTCAAAGTGATAATACTCTTCTTCATCAAGATCATACAACATATCACTTGTTACTTTAAGAGCACTTCCTTTATATTTTTCAACATCATTTAATGAATTATATCCCTCAAAAGATATTAATGGCATCCCTTTATGTTCTCGATAGCTTTTTATTTTAACAAGTATTTCATCATTATTATAAATTAAAAACAATTCACTTCCTTTAGCAAACCTTTCTTTAATAAAATCCGTTGTTGTTTTAATTTTCATTTCACCTTTTAAGCCATGAAATCCTGCTATATAACCAACATTAATCATTTCCATTTGTATCTTCTCCATTTATATACTCAACCATTCCTTTAAATAATCTCATCATTTGTGCATTGCCATTTGCACCTAATATTTCTGGGTGAAACTGCATGCCAATAAAAAATTGATCACTATCTTTTAATTCAACAATTTCAATTATTTCATCATTTGCCTTTGCTACTACTTTAAAAATAGGAGCTAATTCGCCAATCGCTTGATGATGAATTGAGTTAACATACATTTTATCTTTATATCCTGTTAACTTAGAAAACAAAGAATTGTTATCTAAAATATTAATTGCATGAACATTAAGGTTTCCTTCTTCAGGAGCATGGTGTTTTATTGTTGAGTTTTTTTCTTTATTTACATCTTGAATTAGTGTTCCTTTAAACGCAACATTTGTTACTTGCAATCCTCTACAAATTACAATAGTTGGTATTTTCCTTTTCATTGCTTCTTTGACTAAATAAATATCAAAAAAATCTGTTTTAGGATGAATATTTCCACAATCAACTTGCATATCATCTTCATACAATAATGGGTAAACATCATGACCACCTGTAATTATTAAACCATCAATTAAATCAAGGTATCTATCAATATGATTACTATCGCTTAAAACTGGTATTATTAGGGGTACCCCTCCAGCTTTATCAACTACTTTTATAGCCTCCGATTTAACATAATTAATATAATGTTCAATAAACCAACCATCAAAGTTTGCTTGTTCATTAGATGTTATTCCAATAATAGGATTTTTCATTCTAAAACCTCCTTTTCATAAGTATACTACATTAAAAGAAAAAAAAGAAGTGTTACCACTTCATCTTAAAATGCTTCAAAATCAACTAAAATTCTTTTCTTTTCTTCACTAGCAGCTGCACGAACAAGTTGTCTTATTGCATTAGCATTTCGACCTTGCTTACCAATCAATCTTGGAATTTGATCACCGTGAGCAATCACTAATATTTTTATTTCATCTTCATTAGCTGTTGGCATAATATTTACATCTAAACTAGATGCATCTTCTACTAAAGGCGTAATTATTGTTTTAACAATTTTTACATAGTCTTTCATTATTATTTACTATTTTTGCTTTCATGTAATTTTTTCATTAAACCAACGCTTGATAAAATACTTCTTACTGTATCTGTAGGTTGTGCTCCATTTTCTAACCATTTGAATGCTACTTCTTCATTAACATTTACTGTTGCTGGAGTTGTATTTGGATCATATGTTCCAACTGTTTCAATAATTCTACCATCTCTTGGTGATCTAGAGTCAGCTGCTACAATACGATAAAATGGTTTTTGTTTTGCACCCATTCTTTTTAATCTTAATTTTACTGCCATTTTCTCTACCTTCCTTTCATAAAGTACTTCTAAAGTATACCACAATGTCAATACTGCTGTCAATTATTTTTGGTTAACAGCATATTTTTTGAAGTCTCATCTTTTTTTATATGTTTATTTATTAATGATTTTAAAAGTTCAGAAATTAAATCATAGTACATAAGTTTAATCATTATACTACCAATAGATGGTAACTTACATATAATACTTATCAAAAATAAATGCATCATTTAGTAAGTACTATTTATTTTCACAAATGCCAAGAAACTCTTGAGCAACAATTCCAACCATCTTAGTATATAATGTATTACTTATGCTATTGCATGCTTTTTCAACTAACTCAACAATGTACATAGCAATATTATTGCTAATTTGCTTGGTAATTAAAAATTATTATAAAAAAGCCATCAGGCTTTTTTAAATTTTATTTAGAATCCAATTCCATAATATGAAAATATCATTGTGCATACTGTAAATATGAAAAATAACACAAAAAGCAATATAAGAGTATATAATAATTTGTTTTTTTTACACTTTTCAACTATTTTTTCCATTAGCTATTTTTCCAAGTTCCTCTTTGTTCAATTTTTACACGTTTATTTTTTTTATCAAACTGTACTATTTTCATGTATGCTCTTTGAAATTTTTCTTGTGTTGCATTTCCTAACCCTAAACTATAAGATATTCTCCATTTTGCTCGTGAATCAATATTATGCCCTACTTTTGTAGCACTTTTATCTTGCCAACCTGAAGACAAACACTTAATAGAAATCAGTAAACCAGCAGTATATGATGTTTCAACAACTCCTCTTGATTTCAATCCTGATGCACTAACTGTATAATAATTAATTAACCTATGAGTTTGTGCCCCTATAATTGGAGAAAGTGATGCTTTATATGTATAAGTATATTTTCTATTACCATAATTTTTCCAAACACTACTTGCTCTTAATTTAGGTGTAATTTCATTGTTATTTTCATCAACCTCGCAATCTTCTAAAGTAATCTCAACAGTTGTACCATCATCCAAAATTTCAACATATTTTTTTGTGCCTTCATAAAATGGGTCAGCGTTCATTTTATTTTCTAATTTTTTATTTGCCGATTCTATTTCTTTACTTTTCCAAATATCATAATCTCGTTGTACTTTCTTTGTCGATTTACTCCAAATTGACTTGATTTTATCTTTTTTTACTTTATCACTCCAAAATTTATTACTATTAATACTCTTCATTTCACTAATAATTTTACTTTTACTATTAAACAAACTTGCATCTGCTTTAGTTGTTGTGAATAGTAAAGCTAATGATAAACATAACACTAACTTCATAATTTTTCTCATAATTTAATCTCCTATTTTTTATTTTTTATACATAAACTATAACAGTTTTATTTTTTTCTGTCAACAAAAAACAAGTCATGCTAAATAACTCATCTTAAAATATTTTATTTTTTAAATATGAATAATATTTTAGGATTTTTTTCATCTACTTCTAACAATACTTAGAAACTTAAGTATATGAATTAAAATACAAGCAATAATTATTAAATTGTTTACTAAATGATTAAATCAGCCTAGTTATGCTCATTTGTCAATTTCAGATGTTTGAATTATACTTGGGTTACATTTTAAGAAAGGAGACAAATTAATATGCTTAATCAAATCGTTGTAGTTGGAAGATTAGTAAA
The DNA here is from genome assembly GCA_029893765.1 of Bacilli bacterium PM5-9. NCBI lineage: Bacteria > Bacillati > Bacillota > Bacilli > Bacilli bacterium PM5-9. The sequence goes on along the minus strand of JARXZD010000024.1, from coordinate 480 downwards.
AGATCCTGTAATAAACGAAACACAAGATGGTAAGAAATTAGCGAATATTACATTAGCTGTTCAAAGAAGTTTTAAGAACATTGAAGGAAATTATGAAGTAGATTTTATTGATTGCGTTTTATGGAAGGGTATAGCTGAAAGCACAGCAAATTATTGTGCAAAAGGTAGTGTTATCGGTATTAAAGGTCGTTTAATGACTTCCCTTTACAAAAACAATGAAGGTTCAACATGTAAGAATGTTGAAGTAGTTGCTGAAAAAGTTAGCTTCTTAGGTTATCCTAGTAGAGAAAAACCTAAAGAACCAACTAATGAGTAGCGAGATTTATATAAGTAATAATCTCACAATTTTTTGTGGGATTTTTACTATTTAAAAAAAGCATGATTTAAAAGGAACTATAATATTAATTAGGGGGTAACCCTTAAAAGGTATTATAGTTTTTTTACATTATAAAAGACAAAAACCTTTTTCCTTGTTAGAAT
>JARXZD010000023.1 GCA_029893765.1 Bacilli bacterium PM5-9 | reverse complement strand
GTTTATAAAAAAAGATACTTATAAAGAGTTGAAAACCCTTATAAGTATCAATATTTATTAAGAAGTTGCACTTTCATTTAAAATTAAGCTATTTTTTTCAGCCCATTATTTTATAGTTAAAGACAATTATTTTTCAATTGTTAAAACTATCGTTTTTTCATTGATTAATAACTAAATAATATATGTAATTCTCCTATATTAATATAATGTTATAAAGACTTCTATATCTATTAATCATTTTATTATTATATATACTTTAATATTTCAAGAGATTATTTAATGAATATTATGTACCAAAAAAGTTAATTTCTTGTTGTAAACTTTTATTTATGATAGAATATGAATCGAGGTGATAGTAGTGACAAAAATAAAAAAGACAAATAAATTGCTACAAAGAATATTGGGAATATTAATAATTGTATGCCTTATAGCATCTGGTTATTTCTTATATAAATACATTGATGGCAATAATGAGCAATATCGAAATGCTGAAGTATCACTAGTAAAAGCTGATGAAGTAATTAAGAAAAAAACTGATTATCGTAAAAAACAGCCGCAAGTTGGAACTGTAATTGGTAAAATAAGAGTTGAGGGAATTACGGATGATATGCCTGTTATTGAAGGTGAAGATTTACAATTGGCAATGAATCATGGTGTTGGTCATATTGATCATACTACAATGCCAGGTACTTATACTGGGCAACCAGCATTCTCTGCTCATCGTGAAACTTTTTTCAAAGCATTAGAAAATGTAAAAATAGGTGATATTGTTGTTGTAACAATGCCATATGGAACATACCGATATAAAATTTCAAAAAGTATTATTGTTAAACCAGATGAGGGTGCAAAAGTTTATACAACTGAAGGAATTGAAAAAGAAAGAATTGTATTAATTACATGTTATCCTTTCAGCGCTTGGAAATCTCCAAGCAAAAGAATTGCTTTCTTTGCTGATATTGTAGAATAAAATAAATATAAATATCTAAAAGACATGGTTTTTTAAAATCATGTTTTTTTATTATTCACTATTTTTCAAAAATAATTTTTTAATATTATATATATCATTTAATTCAAAAAAAACAGGGTATATAACCCTGAAATTAAATATTATATTATTATCTAACAAAATTTGTCATTGGCTTATCAACTTTATTTGGCAACTCTTTTTTATTTTCGTTAATAGTTTTTAATAAAAACGCAAAATTTTCTGCTAAATTAGTTAAAGTAAATACACCTTCTTCATCTTCATGCACTTCGCCAGGAACTCTTCCATGAATAATATTCCAATAACTTGATGGCGCAACAAACATTTCTGATATTAAAAAATAATTATTTAATGAATGGAAACCAAAACTTCCACCTGATCTTCTTACTGCAACAAACCCTGCACCAACTTTATGTCTAAACAAACCACCATTTGCTCCCCCAACATAAAATAATCTATCATATGCAGATTTTGCTAAACCACTTATATCTGAATAATGAATTGGTGAACCTAAAATTATTCCGTCTGCTTCTTCAGCTTTTAAAACCAATTCATTCAAATCATCTTTAATAATACATGTTTTATCTTTAGTTTGTGAACAAGCACCACACGCTTTACATGGAGCTATTTTCTTATCACCTAAATTGTATATTTCTACATCTATACCTTCTTTTTCTAATTGTTCTTTTATAATTGTTGCCCCATGATATGTATTACCATTTACTTTTGGGCTGCCATTTATTATTAATGTTTTCATATAATTATCATAATATATAAATATCAACCAATTTAAATATTTATAATTTTCCCTTTCTTAATATTAAAGTGAAGTAGAGAAACTCTACTTCACTAGTATTTATCATTTTCTATTGAAAAGTATGCTTGTGGATGATCACATACAGGACATTGTTTTGGAGCTACTTTTCCAGAATGACGATGTCCGCATTTTGCGCATACCCATGTTTCTTCTTCATTTTTGCTAAATACTGTGCCTTGTTTTAAGTTATCATATAATTTTTGATATCTTTCTTCATGGTGCTTTTCTATTTTACCAACATTTTCGAATAGACGAGCTATTTTATCAAAGCCTTCATCTTTTGCATCTTTAGCAAAATCTGCATACATTGTTACCCACTCATAATTTTCACCAGCAACACAATCTAATAAATTATCTTCAGTCGTTGGAATTCCATCATGTAATAATTTAAACCATATTTTAGCATGTTGTGCTTCATTAGCTGATGTTTCCTCAAAGAAATCTGATATTTGTTCATATCCATCACTTTTAGCTTTTTTTGCATAAAATTCGTATTTTACACGTGCCTGAGACTCCCCTGCAAATGCAGCAAGTAGATTTTTTTCTGTTTTTGTTCCTTTTAAATCTTTCATTTCCTTTTACCTCCAAGCTTTATATTTACTTAAATTATACTATTAACTATATGTAAATACTACAAAAGACACTATTTAGTCCTTATTAGAATCATCATAAATAAAAGAAATAATTTTCGCTAAAATTTTAGAGCAATTCAATCGTCTATTTTCTTCAATATCATTGAAATTTTCAATAATTTTTTCACATTGCCAAGAACCAGCAACATCAATAATTAAATCATTAATTTTATTAACTTTATCCTTAATTACTTGAGCATCAGTATAAATAAGCGAATAACCTAAATTACTTCCAATAATAAATCCACATGTTTGTTGCAATCCAGCGACTCCACCACCAAATGTTTTAGCAATATCAATATATTCATCTCTTTTTTTTATGTCAATTTCATCATAAATTAAAGACATTCCATATATTATTGATTGAGCACAATTATATCCATCAACTATCATATAATCACATGTTTTATTTATTACTGCTTGTTTTCCCATTATAGCCACTTTCCTCAATTAATTTATCAACTAAACTTAAATATTTAGTATAATTATTTTCTCCTTCTTGATAAATAGAACCACTATTTGGTGTTTCTATTTCAAATTTAGCTAACAAAGGTATATCTAAGGTATTAGCAACCATGTCTGCTCCACCAAATCCAAATATTTCTAATTTCTTACCTTCATACATATAGTATGACATATTTTCAATTACACCTAATAATTGATGATTCATTGTTTTAGCCATTTCTCCTGCTTTTATTGCAATTGAAGCTGCATCTGGATGTGGTGTTGTTACTACAACTTGATAAGCTTGTGGCATAAATTGTGCCATATCTAAAGCAACGTCCCCTGTTCCTGGTGGTAAATCAATGATTACTACTTGTGTTCCTTCTTGATATCTAGTGAAATAGAAGAAGTGATTTAGAGCTCTATTTAACATTGGTCCACGCCAAAGAATTGGTAGTGATGCTCTCATTAAAAAATCAACTGATACAATATCAATTCCATTTACATTTGCTGGATATAGCACATTATCAACAATTGGTGGATAATTTGTTACTTTGAAAATATTTGGAATACTACTTCCATAAATATCACAGTCAATTAATGCTACTTTATATCCTTTTTCATTAAAAGCATTTGCCAAATTAGCACTAACATTTGATTTACCAACTCCACCTTTACCTGAAGAAATTAATAAATATAAAATATTGTCTTTTCCTAAAATACTATTATCATATAATTCTTGAGCAACTAAATCTTTAAAAGTAATCTTTGCTCCTGGTATTTTTAAATCAATTTTTAAATACTTCATTAATCCTTTTTTAATTTCTTTTTCATCAAAATCTTCGTTATCATATCCAAGTACCACATAAATTTTGCCATCTTTTTCATTAACTTCAATTTTCTTGAAAATTTCTTCTAATGGTCTGTTTAAATAAGTAAACTTTTTAATTTTTTCAATCATCTTAATTTTCCTTCCTTTAAAAATAGATTAATATTCAAAGAACATTAATCTATCTTAATCCTAATTTGCTTGAACAATGTGGCCATTGTCCCCAACCTGAATTTCTTTGTAACCAAACAGCAGCTTTTATTTGGTCAGCCTTTGATGCTTCATGAGCATAGGCAGCACTAACTCCAACTTTGGCTGCAGCTGTACGCCATGTTGGTGCACTAAATTGCAATCCTCCATAGAAACCATTACCACTGTTCAAATGCCATCGTCCACCTGTTTCACATTGTGCTAAACGATCCCAAACAGAACTTGATGCACTTACAACCTTTGTTCCACGCATGACTATTTTATCTTTTTTCTCTTTAATTACCTTACTGATAGATACATTAGTTTTAAATCTCTTATCATTTAAGTAAATAGTTTCATATTTTTTTATATATTTACCATCTTGACCTTTTTGTTTAACTTTTAATGTGCCACTTTCTAATTTACTATTATCAATATACTTTGTTTTATGTTTAGTAGTTACAACCTTTTCTTTTGTTTTCTTTGACATTAAATAAAGTTGCAAGTCACTAATATCATGCATATAAACTGACTTATGTTTTGCTTCATTTTGAAATTCTTTGACAAAATAAGAATATTTACCTTTATATTTTTCTAAGGCTTTTTCTTGTTCGTCAATAAATTCTTCTAAAGTATCTGTATATGTCTTATTAATTGTTGATTTTCCTTTTATTGTTGTTTTGACTTCTTTTAAATTACTGATTTTTATTACTGATTTATTTTCAATTATATTATCACTTGAACAAGAATATTTATAATCTTCAAACTTATTTTTTTCAGCAACCTTTTTAGCAAATATCGAAGAGAAGAATTGATTTGTTCGTGTCTTTTGTTCAATCCCATTAACAATAATACTTACTTCTTTAGTTTGAGAAATAAAAACCATACCAACAATCGCAACTAGCAAGACAGCTGCTAAAGCATATTTACCTATTCTCTTTCTTAATCTTTGTTTTTTAGTTTCTTTCTTTTTATTCAATTCACCAAGCAATTCTTGATAAGCATTATAATAATCAGTTTTAACTCTTCTAATATCACTTAATTTTATTTTTCTTTTTAATGTTAATGCAACATCAGTTTTCAATGGTATTTTTTTATCAATTAAAATTTGATATACCTTTGAAAAAACTAATTTATCATTATCTTTACTAACAACATAATAATAATTTACATTATCACTTTTATTTTTCATTTGAATAATTTCTTTTGTCTTTTCATTATTAATGATGTGTTTTTTGAAATTTTTATCTATCAAAAATCTCTTCATATTCTCACCTCAATTTTAGTACAGTTTATTTTATCATAAATTATTAAAATATGCAAAACTATCGGCTTATTTATTAATATAGCTAATCAATAAATGAATAAATAATCATACAAAAAAATTAATTTCACTTCACTTTTAAAATCACAAATAAAAACTAGGCCTTATAAAATGACTTAGTCCTTAATAAATTATATTTAACTTTCTTCACTATTAAACTTAAAGCCTGTTTCAGCCCAAATAATCCCTGTTGTAATTACTATTGCTCCAACTAATAATCCTGATGTAAATGGTTCAAGTCCTAACAATACTGAGAAAACTGATGCAAACATTGACTCTGTTGAAAAAATTAAAGCAACATTTGAGGCTGGTACATATTGTTGAATAATTAGTTGTCCAGCAAAGGCAAAGCAACCTGAAATTCCTAAGTATGCAATCGCAGGAAAGGCAGATGCTAATAAATTCGAATCTAAACTAATAAATGGAATTGCTTCCTTATTAATTATGCAATAAATTAACGAAAAAATGCAAGCACATGAAAGTTGAATAATTACTAAATTTATAGGATCTTCTTTAGTAACAAAATATCCAATCATGACAATTTGCATTGCAAAAACAAATGCAGCAAATATTGTCAAATAATCACCTAAAACTAAAGTGCTTTGTCCTTGTAAAGATGCTAAACTGCTAGCTAAATTAAAAATATCTATATTGAAAACCAAAATAAAAAAACCAATAATCATTGTGATTAATCCACTAACAAAATACCATTTTATTTTAACCTTAAAAACTACATACATTATCAATGGCACAAAAACTACATTCAAAACAACCAAAAAAGCATTTTTACTAACAGTTGTTGTTTCTAAGGCTACACTATGAATTGTCATGCTCACAAAAAATACCAAACCTAAACAAATACCATAAATAATAGTTCTTTTATTCATTAATTTCAATCTTTTTCTAAAAACAATACATAGCAAAATAACACTGATTGCAAATCTTACAACTTGCATTTGAGTAACACTTATATATTTTAATGTTTCAGCTGTTGCAATATATCCAAAAGCCCATATTAGTGCAACAATCAATAAACTAGCTCGTGCTTGCCATAGTTTCATAAATTAACCTTCTTCCTTAAATTTGAATCCTGTTTCTGCCCAAATGATTCCAATTGTAATAACAAAAGAAGAAATTACCAATGAACTAGTTAATGGAACACTTCCTAATAATACTGCAAATATTGAAGCAAACAATGATTCTGTACTACAAATAACTGCAGTATTTGCTGCTGGAACATATTGTTGCGCAATCAATTGCAAAGCAAAAGATATTACCGAGGAAAAAACTGCCATAAACGTTAATGAAGGTAATGCACTAACAAGATTAGATGGTTCGATATTTAATGGTGAACCTTCCATAAAACAACTTAATACAATTGATAATATTGTACTTACATATAATTGGAAAATTAAAATAGTAATAGGATCCTCATCTTTAACAAATCTTCCACCTAAAATTATATGAGCGGCAAACGCTATTGCACAAATTAATGTTAAAAAATCACCAAACGTAACATTCATTTGTGAACTTAGCGAAGCTAATGAACTTGATAAATTAAAAATATCAACTTCAAATATTAAAAAGAAGAAACCTACTAACATAACAATAATTCCATACAACAAATACGCTTTAGGTTTTATTTTAAAAATAATAAACGATATTAATGGAACCCAAACAACATTTGTAACTGTAATAAAAGCATTTTTAGGAACAGTTGTATCAGTTAAGCCAAAAGTTTGAAATGTCATCGCAATAAAGAACACCAATCCAATAATTGAACCATAGATAATTGATTGTTTACTAGCATTTTTTAATCTTTTAAAAAACACCACCGTCACTATTAATGCAGCAATTCCAAACCTAAAAATTTGCATTTGTAATGGTTCTAAAAACTTTAGTGCTTGCTCTGTAGCAACAAATCCAGCACCCCAAATCATTGCAACTATAACTAAACAAATATTCGCTTGCCATGTTTTCATATAACCCCTCCTAAACTTCGACATATGAACCAATTATACCTTAAACTTTTTAGAAAAGAAATAGAATAATCTCTAAAAATAAATAATAGTCTTTATAAATTTTACAACTATAATTAAGAATATAAAAAAAGCAACACTATTGTCGCTTTAAAATAACTTCTTAATTTTCTATTACCTTATTATTACTTATTCTTTTTTAGATTGTATCTAAAAATAAAAAAATCTTCCGATCATATCAATCAAAAGATTTTAATTATATTATTATTCTTTAATAGCAATTACTTCAATTTCAACACCAACATCTTTTGGTAAACGTGCTACTTCAACACAAGCACGTGCTGGTTTGTGTGATTCAAAATACTCACCATAGATTTCATTAATTTGTGGAAACTCATTCATATCGCTAATGAAAATAGTTGCCTTAACTACATCATATTTTGTGTATCCAGATTCTTTTAAAATTGCATCAACATTCGCTAAAGATTGTTTTGTTTGACCTTGAATTCCACCATCAGCAATTTCTCCTGTTTCTGGAACTAATGGAACTTGACCTGATACAAATAAAATTCCATTTGCTTCAACTGCGTGTGAATAAGGACCTAAAGCAGCTGGTGCTTTATCACTAAAAATAATTTTTCTACTCATTTTATCTACCCTAAACCTTTCTCTTAATTTTAGTATAGGACTTTTGTCCGTGTCTTAATTATACTATGTTTTGATAAAGTAATCAATTTGTGTCCATATTTTAGCTTTATCTTTTATTTGCCTTGTTTTCTATAAATATCATTTAATTCATGGTATAATCAATTGTAGAGGTGATATTTATGAATAAAATGGTTAAAGTTTTTTTAATTTTAGTAATTTTACTATTATTAACTTTCTTGTTGCCAACATTTGCACCTGCCTTACGTGTCTTATTAGGTATTTTTATGAATATGTTTATTGCAGCAGGATTAGCATATGTTAGTTACCCACTTGTTAAATATTTAAGAAATAAAGGGTTAAAAAATTCACTTGCTTCATCAATAACATTATTCATATTTCTATTATTAATTATTATTGTAGGAGTTTTAAGTGTTCAATTAATTTATCCACAAATAATTAGAGCAATTGAATTAGTTCAAAACTCATCCGATAGTATTGCTTGGTTAAAAGATAATCCTCAAATTACAAAAGCATTTGATTATCTATCACCATATATTGATAAAGCTGCTCAACAAGCTTTAGATTACTTTGCTAATACAACACAATTAGCCATTACAAAGTCAACTAAATTTATTGCTGATTTTGCATTAATAAGTTGTTTATATTTATATATCTTATTTGATTCAGAAAGAATTGTTAAAACAATTAAAGAAAAATTAGTTTTTGGCACTAGAAATTATAACTTTGTTAAAAGTTTAAATAAGGAATACATGAATTATCTAAAAGGATTAATTATTATTATCGCAATTACTGTAGTAGAATATGGTGTTATTTATTATTTAATCGGACATCCTGATTGGATGGCACTTGCTGCTTTATGTGCCTTTTCAAATCTTATTCCATACTATGGAGGAATAATCGTTAACTTAATTGCCCTTGCAACATCAATTTTTGTAAGCCCAGCTTTATTTATTAAAGTATTAATATGCGTTATTGTTTTACCAACTTTTGAAGGAAATGTATTAAATCCAATGGTTCATAAAAAAACAATCAGCATCAGTCCAATAGTTTTATTACCAGCAATTTTTATTGGTAGTAGCTTATTTGGCTTTATTGGTATTTTACTTTCAATACCAGCTATTATTTTATATAAAGTATTTAAAGAATATTATGGCGAAGATATTAAAAAATATATTGTCGCTGCTTGGAATTCATAAAAAAATTTGTTAGAATGTAAACATAACTAATATAAGTCGCCGGACTTAATACTTAAAGTATTAATAAAATACATCATTAGGCCATAGGATGTATTTCATTAATCTTTTTTTTGGAGGTAAAAACTATGGAAGGTAATATTTTAAATAAGTTTTTTAAATATACATCATTTAATATTTTAAGCATGATTGGAATGTCAGCATATATATTAGCTGATACATTATTTATTGCAAATAGATTAGGAGTAAATGGTTTAGCATCACTAAACATTGCTATTCCTATTTTCAGTTTAATAATGGGAACTGGCTTAATGATTGGAATGGGTGGAGCAACTGCTTTTTCATTTTCAAACAATAAAAAAGAAAAAAATAAATTTTTCAGTCAGTCTATTTATATTGCAGCAATCCTATCAATTATTTTTGTAATTGTTGGTTTATTCTTTTCAAAACCATTAGCTTCTCTTTTAGGTAGTAATATTGAAATTCTTGATATGACAAATACATATTTAAAAACACTCTTAATATTTGCACCTGCTTTTATTTTCGAAAATTTATTTTTATGTTTTATTAGAAATGATAATTCGCCAAGATTAGCTATGATAGCTATGTTAATAGCTAGCTTTTGCAATATTATTCTTGATTACATCTTTATGTATCCAATTCCAATGGGTATTTTTGGAGCAGCACTAGCAACCTGTTTAGCACCAATAATTGCATTATGTATTATGACAAGTCATTTCATTAATAAAAAGAATACTTTTAAATTCATTAAAATTAAACAAAGTTTTTCAAGAATTAATAAAATATTTTTACTTGGAAGTTCATTTTTAATCAATGAAATTTCATCTGGAATTGTTATTTTAGCATTTAACTTAGTTATCCTAAACATCAGTGGAAATATCGGCGTTGCTGCATATGGAATAATTGCTAATTTAGCCGTTATCCTTGTTTCAATTTACAATGGATTAGCACAAGGTATTCAACCAATTACTAGTGAAGAATACGGTAATAATAATTATGTCAATTTAAAAAAGATATTTAAGTACACCCTGCTTTTAGCTTATGGAATAGCTATTGTAAGTTATTTATTCATTTTCTTTTTTAATGAACCACTTATTCAATTATTTAATAGTGATCCACAACTTGTTAAAATCGCAACTAAAGGCTTACTAACTTACTTTATTGCATTCTTTTTTATCGCCTTAAATATACCAATGGTATCATATTTAAATTCACTTGATAAACCTAAACATGCTTTCATAATATCAATAGCACGTGGTTTAGTAATCACTTTACCTGTTTTACTTCTTCTATCAAGTTTATTTAAAATGAATGGTGTATGGACTAGTATCATTGTTGCAGAGTTTTTAACAGCTCTAATTACAATCTATTTCATTAAAAAAGATATTGCATTTTAATATAATAATTTAAAACAAAAGTAGATTTAAAATTATTCTTAAATCTACTTTTATTTTAGTCATCCAATTTTTCTTTAGCATTCATAACTAATAATTTAATTCTATTTTGTTGATTAATAGCTGATGAAGAAGTATCAAAATCAATAGAAGTTAAATTCGCATAAGGAAAAGCTTCTTTAATCGACTTAAACATACCTCGAGCAACAATGTGGTTTGGCAAACAACCAAAAGGTTGAGTTGTAATTACATTTGTAACATCAGAATTAATTAATTCAATTATCTCAGCAGTTAATAACCACCCTTCACCAACATGTGTACCATAACCTATAAAAGGCAATGCTAGTTGACGAAGTTCTTTAAAACTTATCATTTGACGATATTTAGTATTTTTTAAAATACTATTTACTTTAGCACGTGGTTTTTCCATATATTTAGCTAAAATTTTAAAAATAATTGATTTTAGTTTTGAACCACCATATTGTTTAATATCATAACAAGTACTCTCAAAAGTATATAATAAAAAATCCATTATTCCCGGAGTTACAACCTCGCAACCCTCATCAATTAAAAACTTTTCTAAATTATTGTTTCCAACTGGACTATACTTAACATATATTTCCCCAACAATTCCAACCTTTGGTTTTTTAATATCCTTCGTTGGAATTTTTTCATAATCAGCAACCATCTCTTTAAGATAAGAATACATTTTATGATTAGAAATAATTGTTTTATTCTCATATTCTTTTTCAAGATAACGCAACCATTTTTCACTCAATTCATCAGTCTCATTTTCATTAACTTCATACGGCTTGGTTTCATTATGTAATTGCATAATCAAATCACCAATTGTTATTGACTGAACTAATTTTTTTAATAAAGGAATTGATAAATTAAAACCAGGATTACTCTCAATATTACTAGCATTTAATGATATAACAGGAATAAAACCATATCCAGCTTTTTTTAAAGCAGAACGCAACAAGTGAATGTAATTACTAGCACGACATCCACCACCAGTTTGAGTAATAATTAGTGCTATTTTATTAACATCATACTCACCCGATTTAATCGCATCTAAAAATTGCCCGATAACATAAATCGCTGGAACACAAGTATCATTATGAACATATTTGTTCCCCTCATAAGCTAAATTTGCACCTTGATTTTTCAACACCTTCGACTTATATCCAAAGGAATTTAAAGTTGAAGATAATAAATCAAAATGAAAAGGCGCCATTTGAGGAATTAAAATAGTATATTCTTTTTTCATTTCTTCTGTAAATATTACACGTTCTTCCATTCTATCTACTCCATTACATTTAATAAACTTCTAATTCTAATATTAGCACTTCCAATATTGGAAATATCATCAATCTTAATTTGGGTATATAATTTACCATTATCTTCAAGTATTTTTTTAACTTCATCACTTGTAATCGCATCAATTCCACAACCAAATGAAACAAGTTGAACCAAGTTAATATTATCATGTCCTGCAATTTTAAATGCTGAATTATACATTCTATTATGATATGTCCATTGATTTAAAACTCCCGATTTATTAGAATCATCTAATCTAAAACTATCTTCACTTAAAACAACACAACCTAAATCATTAATTAAACGATCAATTCCATGATTAATTTCAGGATCAATATGATATGGTCTACCTGCTAAAACTAAAGCACGTTGATTGTTGTTAATTACTTCTTCTAAAACCCTATCACCTTCAACAAAGATTTCTTCTCTAAACTGATTAAGCAATCTTTTTCCAGCTCGATACGCCTCTTTTAATGCGATTTTGCTAGTTTTTTTAATTTTAAACATTTCATTATACATTACTTTTATAAATTCTTTTTCATTTTCAAAAGATAAATAAGGCATAATAAACTGACAATTATCAAACTCAAAATTTGAATTAATTAATTCTGGATAACATCCAACAACAGGACAATTATAATGATTTTGTAAATTTAATGATTCCATTTCATTATATGGCATATTAGGATAGAAAATATTTTTAATTTCCTTTTCTTGAAGATTAATAATATGACCATGAACAATTTTAGCAGGATAACATACAGTATCACTAGGAATAGTATGTTGCCCCTTTTTTATCAAACTCATATTAGTTAAATCACTAACTACTACTTTTATTTTTAAACTATTGAAAAAACCAATCCAAAACGGAATATTCTCATACATATTTAAAGCACGAGGAATACCCACAGTAAGTTCATACTCAAATTGCTTATCAATGTATGATTGTAATAAATTAATTTTATATCGATACATATTTGCATATTCTTCTACTTCTTTGTTCTTTTTTAATGGTTTAGAACACTTGTTGTTTGCAATAAATTGTTCACCGCTACTAAATTTATTAATCGTTAAAGAACAATGATTACTACATAATTTACAAGTAACATTATTGGCTTGATAAACAAATGATTTAACTTTATCAAAAGATAATAAAGATGATTTATCTTTAACTTTTTCTTTGGCAATTAAAGCAGCACCAAATGCTCCCATTAATCCAGCAATTTTTGGCCTAATTACTTCAAAACCAATTTCATCTTCAAATGCTTTTAAGATAGCATCATTATAAAATGTTCCACCTTGCACTAAGACTTTAGTACCAAAATCTTCTTTAAAATTAGTTGCTCGAATAACTTTGTATAAAGCATTTTTTACAACCGAAATAGCAAGCGATGCACTAATATCTTCAATACCAACTTGCATAGCTAAAGCTTGTTTAATTCCACTATTCATAAAGACCGTACATCTAGTCCCTAAATCAAGAGGACGTTTAGCTTGACGAGCCAATTTAGCAAACTCTTCAATACTATATCCAAGCGAAGTAGCATATGTAGAAATAAATGATCCACATCCACTTGAACATGCCTCATTTAAAACAATAGATGAAATAACTCCCTTATCTATTGTAAAGTATTTCATATCTTGCCCACCAATATCTAAAACAAATTCAACATCAGGCAAAAAGAATTTAGCAGCTTCAAAATGACAAATAGTTTCTACTTGTCCACCATCTAAACAAAAAGCATTTTTGATAAGTTGTTCACCATATCCAGTAGAATATGCTCCTTTAATAGTAATTCTATTATCAATAGCCTCGTATATTTTTATTAACTCTCTTTTTACAATGTCTAATGGATTTCCATCATTAGCACCATAATATTCAAATAATAACTTATTATCTTCACTAATTAAAACCATTTTAGTAGTTGTACTTCCTGCATCAATTCCTAAATAAGCATTACCACAATATGTTTTAATATCATCATATTCAGCATCATGATTATGCCTTGTTAAAAAGTTTTGATATTCATTTTCATCTTTAAATAATGGAGGTAAATATTTATTGCTTTCAACAGCACTATCTTTTGCAAGCTCATCAATAAGAGTTTCTAAATTAGTAATATTATCACTTGGATATAAAGCACAACCATAGGCAACGAAAATTTCTGAATCATCAGGAATAAAACTATTTTCTAATTTTAAAGTTTCATTAAATCTTATTCTTAATTGATCACTAAAAGTTAAAGGACCACCTAAAAAACAAACTTTACCTTTAATTTCTCGACCTTGTGCCAAACCAATAATTGTTTGATTTACAATAGCTTGATAAACACTAATTGCAATATCTTCTTTTTGAGCACCTTGATTTAGTAAAGGTTGAATATCATTTTTTGCAAAAACACCACAACGACTGGAAATATCATATATTTTATTAGCTTTACTTGCTAAAGTATTTAATTCATTGACATCCACTCGTAGAAGTTGTGCCATTTGGTCAATAAAAGCCCCTGTACCACCTGCACAAGTTCCGTTCATTCTTTGCTCAATATTACCATTATCAATAAAAATAACCTTAGCATCTTCACCACCAAGCTCAATAATAACATCTACTTCATCATATAATTTATTAACAGCATAATACGCACAACTAACCTCTTGAACAAAATTAAAATCAAAACGATTTGCTAAACCAAGTCCTGCACTACCAGTTATATTAAAAGCAACTTCATTTATCTTGATTTCATTATTAAAATCACTTATCAATCTAACTAAAGTATCATTAATTTTAGAGTGGTGTCTTTCATATTTTTTATAAATAACATTTTCTTTTTCATCTAATGCTACTAACTTAATTGTTGTACTGCCAACATCAACACCTAATTTAATTCTTTCCATTCAATCACCTCTACTACTTCAATTCATCACTTCTAATAAGACTAAAATCAACGTGGCAATAACCACCATTATTTTTCATAAGATATTCTTGATGATAATCTTCTGCTTTACTAAAAGTTTTAACACTTTTTACTTCAAAAACTATTTTATCTAAATATTCATTTTGTTTTTTAAAAATGAATTTCTCTATTATTTCTTTATCTTTTTCATTTTCATAATATGCCCCAACACGATATGAAATGCCAATATCATTACCTTGTTTGTCTAAGCTTGTTGGATCAATAATTCTAAAAAGATGATCTAATATCTTTTCTAATGAAATAACATTTTCATCATAACATAATTTAACAGCCTCAATAGCTTGATATTTTTGTAAGCAAACCTCTTGATAAGTTAAGTTATCTTTACTTCCATTAACATAACCAACTTGAGTAGACACAATTCCTTTTAATCTTCGATAGTACTCTTCTACGCCCCAAAAACAGCCTCCAGCTACAATAATATCAGACATTTTATCACCACACATTCGTATTTTAACAAGCAAATTATATCGTTATTTATTTTAAAAAACAAAAAACGACTTATTTGGAATAAGTTAACTATATTATATCAAAACATTGCATACTTTGTAAGTTTTCTTTATGTTTATATTATCACTTATTAAAATTTAAAAAACATTCTTAAAATAATTAATTTTAAAAATGTTTTCTATTTATTATCGATATTTATTTTGGTAATCTTGATGTTACTAACTCTTTATAAATATTGACACCAACCAATAATACATCATCATTATAATCATATTGTGAATTATGTAGTGGCGCACTATTTTCTTTATCACTTCCTAAAAAGAAAAGACAACCCGGCACTTCATTTAGATAGCAACCAAAATCTTCTGAACCCATCCAAGGTTCACACGAACCATCAACATTCTCATCGCCCAATGCTTTTCTTGCTGCATTAACCAGTGCGTTTGTGCATTCTTCCCAATTTATTGTTGGAGCAAATTCATGAGTATATTCAAACTCATACTCGGCATGATGTGCAGTACATATATTTTCAACAACTTCTTTCATTCTTTTCTCTAAAATTTCTTGCGTTTCTAATGTTGTACTTCTTGTATCACCAGTGATTACAACATTACTTGGTAATGCATTATGAGCACCATCAGTATGAATTTCAGTACAAGAAATAACCGCAGGATTTGTAGGGTTAATTGTTCTTGAAACAATTGTTTGTAAAGACATAATTATTTCAGCTGCAATTACTAAAGGATCAATTCCTAAGTGTGGACTTGATGCATGAGAACCAATTCCTTTTATTTTAATTGTAAAATTATCCTCACTTGCCATAATTCCACCTGAACGAGTTAAAACTTTTCCTGCTTGATAATTTGGTCTATTGTGTAATCCGTAGATTTCATCAACAGGAAACCTTTTAAATAAATCATCATCAATCATTGCTTGAGCACCTTTTCCTGGTTCTTCAGCAGGTTGAAAAATAAAGCGAACTGTTCCATTAAAGTTTTTCTCTTCACTTAGTAATTTAGCCGTTCCTAATAATGTTGCCATGTGACCATCATGTCCACAGGCATGCATCTTACCTTCATTTTTCGATTTATATTCTATATCATTAGTTTCTAATAAATTAATTGCATCTATTTCACTTCTTATTCCAATTATTTTTGTTCCATCACCACATTTTAAATTAGCAACTATTCCAGTTCCACCAATGTTTTGATGAACATCTAAACCTAAATCTTTTAATATTTTCACAAGATAATTAGCAGTTTCATTTTCTTCAAAAGCTGTTTCAGGATTTTCATGAAAATGATGACGCCATGTAACCATTTCTTTTACAAGTTCATTTGTATTCATATTAACTACCTCCTATATCTATTTTTCAAATTTAGAATACTTTCCATACCAAACAACATTACGATAATTTTCTTTATCTGTATCACCCTCAGAGTTAATAAATAAAAGTCTTGATTTTTCATCAATTCCCATTTCCTCTTTTAATGCAACAAGATCATTATCTTTAATAACATTAATAACACAACCAAAAGGAGCTGCACCACTTTCACCACTAACAATTTTATTATCATTACCAAGTGGATTAGCAAGCACGCGCATTCCATCAGCAGCTGCATAATCAGGGCAAGTCACAAAACTATAAGCATAGCTATTTAAAACATTCCAACCAATTGGATTAGGCTCTCCACAAGCTAATCCAGCCATGATTGTATCTAAATCACCCGTAACATTATGAAGTTTCCCATCGTTTGCTTTAGCAGTTTGATAAATACAATCTACTGTACTTGGCTCAACAACAATAATTTTAACTAAATTATCTTGATAAACATTCGCAAAGAAACCACAAATTGCAGCAGCTAAAGAACCAACACCAGCTTGTAAAAAGATATGCGTTGGACGTTTATCTTTTTCTTTGTTTAGCTCATCATATATTTCATAAGCTAAACTCATATAACCTTGCATTATCCATGTTGGAATTTCTTCATACCCTTCCCATGCTGTATCTTGAACCATAACCCAACCTTTTTCTTGAGCCATTTGGTTTGCTAATCGAACTGCATCATCATAATTCATATCAGTAATTGTGCACTCACTATTTTCAGCTTTAATATTATCTCTTCTTTCAATAGCTGATCCTTTTGGCATATAAACTACTGACTTGTACTCTAATTGATTAGCACTCCAAGCTAAACCACGTCCATGATTTCCATCAGTTGCCGTAACAAAAGTTAAATCACCTAATTTTGCCTTTGCATCTTTTAGTGCCTCAAAGCTTATATTATCAGCATCTAATCCAGCTTTTTGAGCAATCACTTGCCCTATGGCATATGAACCACCTAATACTTTAAATGCATTCAAATCAAAACGATAAGATTCATCTTTAACATATACTTTTTCAACGTTTAAATCCTTAGCTAAATCATCCAAGTGCCATAATGGTGTTTTTTGATAAACTGGAAAACTTTGATGAAAATTAACAATCTTTCTTGCTGTTTCAAGAGATAAAAAATCTATATTATACTTTTTATCTAAGTTTTTATTAACTACACTTCTAAAATCTTTATTAATCATTTTTTTGACCTCCTTATTTAATAATGATTTAATAAATAAATTATGCTATGATATAATTATATTACATAAAAAAGTATGTTTTATATCAAATTATTGCCTATTTATATCGTAATATTGATGAGGAGGCCTTTTTAATGCAAGTATATGAGGTTTTAACAACTAAAGATTTAAAAGAAATTATCAAACATGGTAGTAAATCCTTTCCATTAGCAATCTATAAAACTTTATTAAGCAGAAACAAACTAGGTTATGTTCAATTACATTGGCATAATGAAATTCAATTTGTTTTAGTTACTAAAGGAACAATAAATTTCATAGTTGATTCAACTAGTAATATAATAGAAGAAAATAATGGGATTTTTATTAATTCAAATCATCTTCACAGTGCACGATCATTTCAATGCAATGATAGTGAATATATATGTATCGATGTAAATGCTAATTTATTCATTAATAACGAAAACAATATCATAAATAAAAAATATCTTGAACCCTTCATTAGTGCAAAATCTATTCCTGCCATATCATTAAATAGAGATATTCAATGGCAACAAGATATTTTAAATGATTTTGAAATATTATATCTTTTATACGAAGAAAAAAAATTTGGATATGAATTAAAAATGCAATCTATTATTTTAAATATCTTACATAATATGATTATTAACTCCGAATAACTTATCGTGAAAAGTCATGTTGATGATTTTAGTGATAACCAATTAATTAAAAAAAGTATTTCTTATATTCAAGCTAATTATCAAGATAAAATAACGCTTGAAGAAATAGCCAGTCATGTTAATTTAAGTCGTGGTGAATTTTGTCGTTTCTTTAAGAAAATCACAAGTCAAACTCCTTTTGAGTATTTAATATCATATCGAATCAATCAAAGTGCATTATTATTAAGAGATACTGATCTAACAATTACTGAAATTGCAAATATGGTTGGCTTTGGAAGTGCAAGTTATTATACAGAAAAATTCAGAAAACAAGTTAATTGCACACCTAAACAATATCGTAATTTTAAAATTGATTACTTAGACTATAAATAAAAAATTATCAACTCCACTAATCTTTTCATAAATATTCTTAATTTTTATAAAAAGGTTGAAATTTTGCTTAATTTGCTCTTTACTTTTGTTCTGATTTTGTGTAATATATAGAGGTAACCAGATTTGGCGATTGTGGTGAAGTGGTTAACACAACGGTTTGTGGCACCGTCATTCGCGGGTTCGATTCCCGTCAATCGCCCCATTTTAAAATGTAAAGCTTGTTGATTTATTCAATAAGTTTTTTTTTGATAAATTTAAATTCTTATAGTTAAACGATTGGAGTTTTTTATGAAAAACATTATACCCATTATTATATTCATCATTAATTTTATATTGATATTTATATCAAAAAATTATTTAATCAACTATAACAGTAATTATTCTATTCTAATCTCATTTATATTTATAATAATATATGTCGTTGTTTTAAATATACTATTTAAAAGAATTACTTCTAAATACAATATCAATTACATTATTATGTCCTTTTCAATAGTTTTATCCACAATTCTTTATATTATATTAAATAATTTTAACTTAATATAAAATTAAAGTTTAAAAACAAGATATAATAACTAATTCAAAACAGATAAAAAAACAGATATGCTTAACTTAATGTATATCTGTTTTTTGTTATATATAATTAATTAGAAATAAATTTATCTAAAAATATTATTTTCTAATTATTTTATCCATAGATTTTCCCTTGGCTAATTCATCAATTAATTTATCTAAATATCGCACCTTTTGAACAAGAGGATTTGTAACATCTTCAACTCTTACGCCACATACAACACCTTTAATTAAATTAGCATTCACATTGAAATTTTTTGCCTCATTAAAAAACGAAGCCACATCAACATCTTTTTTTAAGATATTAGCTAGTTCATCAGCACTATATCCACTCAACCAACAAATAATTAAATCAACCTCTTCTTTAGTGCGGTTTTTCTTTATCGCCTTTTGAAGATATAAATCATAAATTTTAGTAAAACTCATTTTTAAAATTTTATCATTATTCATTTCATTCACTTCGCTTTCCTTATTAATATAATTATAAAACTGGACTGTCAACACTTTAATGGACAATTATTATAAGGAATCATTTACTCTATATTCAACTGGGGATTGATATCCAAGTGTTGAATGTACTCTATC
>JARXZD010000022.1 GCA_029893765.1 Bacilli bacterium PM5-9 | reverse complement strand
AGTATTTGTCTTTTATAATGTATAAAAAATATAAAAGGATGAAGCAACTAATATTTTTTAAATATTAGTTATTCCACCCTATAAATTGTAGCACCTAAAAAGGAGCCTTAAATAGCTCCTTTTCTTAGTTAAAGACATCCATAATCATGTAAACCATTCCATCTTTTTCAACGAATGCAATTGCAACTGAGTTGTAATTTCCACTTAATACTCTTTCATGTGGTGGATCATTTTTAAAGAATGTCATGGCAACTGCCACATAATCACTATTTACGCTTGATAGTGCAGCGTTTTCATTTGCGCAAGGGCATAACCAATTATGAGGGTTTTTATTTCTTGCATAGGCTCTTGCTTCCTTAAATACACATGATTGTTTTGCATAATTATATTTATATGGTTTTAAACCTTTAGATGTACGATATTTATTTGTTTCGCGAAACATTCTCATTGCTTGACTTTGTAATTTTTTTGATGAAAAACCACTATTTGCTTTAGTTTGTTTTTTATCTTTGTTATACTCTTTTTTTAGTTTTGAAACTGTTTGGTATGTTGAACCAGTCGACATCGCTTTTATTTCAGATTTAGTGTAACCATTTTTTAATAAATATTTGGTATATTTTTTAATTAATGCATCATAATTTTTTAAAAGATGATTTTTTAAATAAATATATTTTTGATAAGAATTTCCTTCTGGATAAGTATATTTAACACCAAACCTTGATGCCTGTTTTTCAAAATTAGTTAAATACACATTCAATTCAGCTTCTCTTGAATCTTTATGTTTTTGTAAAGTAGTAACTTTAGTTGTTAGAGGTTGATTTGATAAATTGATACTATTTACCTTTTCTTTTCCTAATCCTAAAGCAACTAGTTCTTCTTTATGTTTTGAAACAGTATTTTTAAGTTTATTTTTTTCTCTTGTAACAATATTATAAATAGTAGTAATACTTACTTTATCACTCGCTTCTTTTTTTGTATATCCTAATTTTGTTAGGCTGTTTACTTGGGTTGAATAATAAGTAATTCCACCAGCAACTAGTACTAAAACAAGTGCTAGGCAAATCATTAATATTTTCTTTTTTGTAAATTTCATATTTTTGCTCCTTTAGTTTAAAATAAATAACTCTATTGATGAAGGTGCCATAAAACGCATTGAGGATTGATAAATACCAATACCATTAGTATTATATACTCCAATCTCATTAACAAGTGAATAACCTTTATAATATGGAACACTTTTAATATTGCTGAAAATGCTGCCATAGATTGGAATATTATATTGTCCTCCAAGAGTATGCGATGTTACTATAGTGTTTATTTTATAATTTTTTATTGATTCAATAATTTCGGGTGAATGAGATAATGTGAAGTTAAATGTTTTATCATTTAGCTTTTTTAAAACACTTGTCTGTTTACCATTATTATATAGACCAATAATATTAAAATGCTTACTATTAATTTTAATATTTCTAGCTGTATTAGTCAAGATTTCAAAATCACTATCAACTAAAATTTTACTTGCATCTTTGTTTGCATTGTCCTGATCACCTAAAATCGCAAATTTCCCATAAATTGGTTGAAGTTCTTTTAGTGTTTTGATTATATTAGTATTTTGTGTTTTGTTTTTTTGATAAGACTTATTATCGAATAAATCCCCATTAAATATTACAATATCTGGTTCAACACCATTTATTTTATCAACAACTTTTTTTAAGTCAGTAACTTTATAATCATATAATAGATGTAAGTCACTAAAAACAACAATCCTAGCAACTTCGCTTTTTGTGGAAAAAGCATTTATTTTATGTGTGTTTGTTGTAATTTTATTTTTATATTGTGAAGGTGAATAGAAAAAAATAAAAAAGATTATTATTATAACAGATACACCTGCAATGGCACTAATTAATATCTTTTTATTCACTTGACCACCTCTTTTTATAATAAATGTTTAATAATTGATAATAAGTAAAAATACTTAAAATCATTACTAGTAATTTTATATCAATGTTAAAATTAAAATTATATAAAATATTTTGAATAATTGAGGCGTTAAAAAATGCTGGATAAATGATTCCAATTAAAAATAAAGGATTATTTTTATAATATGGAATTACTTTTTCTTTAATGAATACAAAGCAATAATAAAAGCAAATATTGCCAAAGCATAGTGATAGATAATCATTAAATGAAAGATTAGAGTTTACTAAAAAAATATCTTCTATAATAATGATTAATAAAGAACTAAGAACAAAGATAATCATTAATACGAATAATAAATTAGTAAATATCTTTGTCATTATAAAAGATTGTTCTTCATTAAAAAAAGTATTTCTTTTATCACATAACTCATTAAAGAGATTTTTCTTTACCATAAAAACACCCACATTATCAATATTATACGTTATTATAATATAATATTTTTATGAAAATAGCAATCTAGCTAATGTGTTCATAACAAAGCTAAACTACGATTTTTGTGAATTGTGTGTGAAGTTTTTATAATATAAATTTCATTGATAATGAATGATGACTATGGTATTATTTATATGTAACAAAAGTGATTGAAAAACGAACAATGTGAAGGATGTGTAAATACATGAAAAAAATTCTATTCATTGATGATGATACTGAATATGCAAGAATGATTATAGATTTATTAAAAGAACTTAACTATAATGTTGATTATTCTTCAAGTAGTATTGAGGGATTAGAAATGGCAAAAAAGATCAATTATGATTTAGTGATTGCTGATTTGTATTTAGATAAGTTAAATGGTAATCAAATCGCTGAGATGTTAAAGGTATATCGAGAAGATGCAAAGGTAATCATTTTAACTAATTCAACAAACCCAAGTGATGAAGTTCGTGGTTTACAAGTTGGTGTTGATGATTATGTGAAAAAAGATGTTTCATTTGAAATATTAGTTGAGAGAATTAAAAGATTAATTCAAGATAAAAAAACATCAATGAGTATTAAAACAATTAAAAGTGATGTTGAACAAATAAAAATTGATAGAGAAAATAGAATTGTTAAAAAAGATGATGTTGAAGTTCACTTAACAATGCTTGAATTTGATTTATTAGTTTATTTATTGAAAAATAAAAATCAATTATTATCAAGAGAACAAATAATTGAAAAAGTATGGAAAGTACCTGCAGATTCATTGCATGTTGATTTAAGAACAGTTGATGCACATATTAAAAACTTACGTTCTAAATTAGCTTTATCATCAATTGTTTCTGTTCGTGGTATTGGTTATCGTTGGCATGAATAATAAGCGTTCAATTTTATGGCGTAGGGCATTTGTTGTAGTTGTTGTCTTATTTTGTCTTACAATAGTCTTATCAGTTTACTCTATTACTCAATTACCTCAAGAATATGCCAATAAGCAAAATAAACAAATTGAGCTTGCTAAATCATTAATAGATGAAGGTATTGAAACTGAAGACATTAATAAATTTAATAATATCAAATCTACTTACTCAGTAGAATTTTTAGTTTATGATGTTAATTTATCAAAAATTATATATTCAACAATTCCAATGTCTCAAGAAACTGATTTACAACAATCTTTAAATAGGAATGCTATTTCTTATGAAGAATATTATAGTGTTAAAAAAAATAATAAGAAATATAATGTTTGGTTTGTTCAATATAACATCTCACCACAAGAGGTTTTTGATACGTGGATTGTTTTATTAATTACTATTATTTTACTTACAATAGGCTTTAATATTTTAGCAATCATTATTTTCTATAAAGAACTATTAAAACCTATTCAAAGACTAAAAGAAAATATTATTAAAATTAGTAAGTATCAATTAGATAGTATCAACCAAAAAAATGATAGTTTTGAATATGATCAACTATCAAAAAGATTAGCATTCTTTGCGCAAGATTTAAGTAATTATTTAGAAAAAACAAATTATAGCTATACAGAACTAGAAAAAAACTTACAATTAAAAAATGAAGAAATGGTTTATCGTACAAGAATGGTTGCTTCACTAACACATAATTTGAAATCACCGATTGTTAATGAAAACTTGTATATTAATGAAATATTAAAGGATAGTAATGATCAATATTTAATTAATAATAATTTAAATGAAATTAAACTAATTAACCAAAAACTTCTTAATGATATAAATGATATTGGTGAATTAGTATATCAGGATAACACTAATATGTTTTTAAAAAATGAAGAGATTGATTTAATTGCTATTTTATTGGACAACTATAATAAATTTATACATCAATATAAAAGCAAGAATTATCAAGTTATTTTAGATTTTGATGAAAAGGTTATTATTAATACTAATAAATTATCAATAACACAGATTATTCATAATGCTTTTTCTAATATTTATGCTTATGGAAAAGAAAATGGTCTTGTTGAAATATCTTGTTATAAAGAAAATAATAAATGTTATTTAAGTTTTTATAATGATGCAAAACAGTTTGAAGAGGAACAATTAGAAAATATTTTCAAATTATTTTATCGTATTTCTGACAATCATGATGGACTTGGTACGGGATTGTTTACAATTAAAAGACTTACTGCTGAACTTGGTGGAGATGTTAGTATGAAAAATAAGGATAATGGCATTGTTTTAGAATTTGTTTTTGATGATATGCTTTAGAAAGGGTATGGGTTTATGAAAAAAATAACTTTAATTTTTTTTAGTATCTGTTATTTAACTATTTTTCATAATTCTATAAGTGCAGCAAGTGGCTGTGCCTTTTCAAATTCAAATAATAAAGTAGTATATTGTAATAATTTAAAGGATTTTGAAAGTATTAAAAATAAAAATAATATTGAGAGTTTAACAATTAATAGTGCTAAAGTAGTTGCGATTCCAAATAGTATAACTAATTTGCCTAATTTAAAAAGATTAAACTTAGCTAACAATATGATTAAAAGCATTCCAAAAAACATTAAATCTTTATCTAAACTGGAGGTTCTTATTTTAAATAATAATGGTATTAATTCTTTAAACAATATTGATTTATTACCTACATTAAAAGAATTGTATCTAAGTGGTAATGATTTAAATGTAGTATCATCAAAAATTAATAAACTAACTAAATTGAGAATTTTAGACTTAGAAAATAATCAAATCACATATTTAAGTTCATTAAATAGTAATGTTCAATTAAGAAAATTAAATTTAAAGGATAATATGTTAATTACTTTACCTAGTTTAAGTCAGGTTAATTTAGATGATTTAAATGTTGAAAACAATTATCTTACAACAAATACTATTGCTTCTAAAAATAATGTTTTTTCGATTAGTAATCAAAATACGATAGTTATTAATGAGAACTCGTTTAACCTTAACCAAGTTTGGTATAACCAAAGTAATATGGTTAGAAATGCTATTAAATCTAGCAATGGCGATGCGATTGTTGGTTTTGAAAAGTATACGATTACTAATATTAAAGATAAAAATAATAATTCTTATAATTATAATATCTTATTTGAAAATGATAATAGTATTTTAAAGAGTGGAGAGTATTATGCTAATATTCTTTTATCTTCTGGTAATAATAACTATATTTTAAATAAAACTATTAAGATTAATATGATTGCAAAAAAGATAGAAAATGATGTTAACGAGGATGATAAGAAGGTTATTGATAATAATGATCAGGTTAATAGAAATCAAAATGATATTGTTGTTGATGTTGACCTTGATAAAAAAGTCAATGACTTGGACAAAAAGGATAGTTTATTAAAAACTACTTTAGAAAACAATATTGGTCAAAAATTTACTTTCTTTATGTTTAATAATATTTATTGGTTAAGATTAACTTTGTTTATGCTGATTATAGCAATGCTTATTACAGTTGTTCTTTTATTGAGAAAGACATTAAAAACAGAGAAGAGTGTCGAAAACATTATTTCATAAACTTTTCACAAAAGTCGGAATATTTTCATATATTTCACTTTTTTATTTTTGAAGCATAACACTATCTAATTTATAATTTATATGAATATTTGTAAAGAAAATATAAAGGAGAAGATGATAATGAAAAGAAATATCAAAAGTGTTTTTACTGCAATTTTAATGATGTTTGCAGTGATATTTGCATCATATAGTACTGTTGATGCTGAAACAGTAACAGATGGAAATGTAAAGATAGATATCCCAGAATATAATAGTAGTGTGGGATG
This sequence comes from Bacilli bacterium PM5-9, assembly GCA_029893765.1. Taxonomy (NCBI): domain Bacteria; kingdom Bacillati; phylum Bacillota; class Bacilli; species Bacilli bacterium PM5-9. Next base: position 15,094 of record JARXZD010000022.1, on the reverse strand, counting down.
GAAAGTTGGTGATGTATATACAGCAACTATTACTGTTAATTTTGAAGATAATACAACAACAGATAAAATTGCTAAAATTAAATTGCCAATGGGGATGAGATATGTATCATATCCAGCAAAAAATCCAGCAACATCAGGTAATTTAAAAAATATTGAACAAGGTACAACTGGTGCGTTTGATTCGGTACTTGACAGCAGTACAAGTGCAATTGCTCCAGTATTTTCACAATACTCATATTATGATGAAATCATATATAATTTTAAGTCTACTTGCGAATCACAAGAAATTAAAATATTATTGACAGTAGATGAATATTTGTACTATGGGACAAAAACTTTTAATGCAGATAATGGAATTATAGTTACTGCTTCAAAAAATGGTGTAGCAGATTTAGGTACAGTAAAAATGGGGTTAAAAGCAATTGATGATGGCATTAACTACCAGATGATAGGAACTGCTGGAGAGAAAACGTTTTTAGAAGGATCAACCGAGCAAATAACTGTTCAAAACTTGGGTATGTATAGATATGGAACAGACATTTTATATTTTTCAAAATTACATCCTAAAAAAGCAACTTTAAAATACTACTATCCAAAAGGTGAAGGTATAAAATTTGAGAGTGCTTTTGTGAAGAGTGGTGGGAGAATAATTGACCATCCGACAGAAGCATATTTAGAAGTTGTTTATGAGGATGCTTCTTTTGGAAGTTTGGTCGGCGATGGTGCCCATTTAACTGAAGTTAAACTTTCTTTTGAAAATGCTGCAGTTGGTCAATACAAAAATTTAACAGATGGAGTTACAAACAAGCATGAAATAATTTTAACAGCATATGACGACACTGTTATAAATGTTAATGCAAACTACTACAATGTTTCTTCAACATTAAATATTGTAGATTCTTCTCAAATATCGAAAAATTTAAATTTAACATCAAAAAATGGAGAATATAAAAAAATTAGTAGTGATTTTCTTTCGGCTATAACTTATAAGATAATGAATGATAATTTAACAGAGAAAAGTAATTTTATATTTGAGTTTGAAGCTGGAACTAATATGGAAGTCGAAGAGCTAGTGCTACCTACAACTGTAAAATCATTTAAATATAAAACAAATTTAAATAATTCCAATTGGATAAATTTAGATATTAGCGAATTAACTAAAACAAATAGCCCACATAATAAATTATTGACATTTAATGTTAAAAAAATGGGACTTGAGAATGGTGAATATTTGACTAATGCGATTGCTGAACTTGATGACATAAAAAAAGGATTTGATAGTGGTGGTGGTTATAACTTATATTATACTTATCAAACTCCACGAGTTCTTTCCCGTTTGAAAAATGGAATAAATACGGACAGCTTACAAATAAAAACATATCAAATTGACAGTGATAAAAAAATTATCGATGATACATTATCTGTAATTAACCCAACGCTTACAAGAACTGCTACATTAAACTCAAATGGAGAATTTAGTTTAAATGCCACTAATGTAAATGCAGGAGGGAAAGAATTAGTTAATGGTTACATTTCAATAAATGGTTATTTTTATCAAAATGCTGTTGCTATGGTTAATCCAGCGATATACATTAAACTTCCAAAGGGAGTAAATATCGATAAGGACTCTGTTAAGGTAACATCTACTTATGTATCGAATTCTATTGATTATGTAGTATCTGATCCATATACATTATCAAATGGTGATCGTTATATTGAAATAGATATTAAACAGTTTTTAGGTGGATATTTTGATGGAGGGCAAGCAAATGTGTCAATGAAGTTTTCATTTGAAATCCAAACTTCACTTTTGTCAAGTGGAAATTATAAATGGAGTGATTATGCATTCTTAATGGATAAAAGTAATGAAGTAAATGTAGGAACTGTAGTAGATACATATGATATTGACAGAGATAATAATACAACAGAAAAAATGGTTCCCTCAGCTGTTAGCAATTATATTATTCAAGAGAAAAAAGAATTACTAATAGATACATATATTAAAGCGAGTGCAACTGATCCAAGAGAAGCAGATTATGACACATCAAAACCTGCAAGTGCTATCAACTTTACTCCAGGTACAGAAGCAATTTATACTGTTGATATTTATAATAATAGAAATGATAGTGTAGGAACAAAAGCAAATACAACAGCATATATTCCAGTACCTAAAAAAGGATTAAATTTTGGTAATGATTTCCAACAACAAAAAGGTTATTGGAATATGAAACTTGGAAATGCATTACCAGTTATTAAGGTATATGATGTTGATCCATTAACGGGTGTTGAAACTGATGTTACTGCTTCAAAGGCTAGTAATTATAAGTTAGAATATTCAAGTGATGCAACTGCAACAAACTATGATACTACTGCAATATATAATTCTGCTTCAAGTGCAACTACTAATATGATTAGAGTTACAAATACTGCAGGTATTGAGATGCAAGAAAAAGCAGTAATTGAATTTGTCTATGTTGTTGATGAAGATTCACAATCTGTGATTGATGATCCAACTAAATTAGGTAAAATCAATGACTTTAGACCATATTATCGATTTGTATCAGAAGGGACATCTGGATGGGCAGAAGGAACAAGAGTAGGAGCTAACTTAGTAATCGGGGAGATTTCAGGATTAGCATTCAAAGATATGAATAAAGATGGTATTTATACAGATGGAACAGATGCAATTTTCCCAAATCAAACAATTAAATTATATAAACATGATGGAACAAGTTATGTAGCATATACTTATCCAGGAGAAAGTACACCAGCAGAAGTAACAACTGGAACTGATGGTAAATATAAGTTTTCGAATCTTCCAAATGGTGATTATAAAATAGACTTTAAGACATTATCTAGTGCAAGTGGAATTGAGTTTACGCCAATTAAAATAGGTAATGATTTCAAAGTAGATTCAGATGTAGAAGTAAGTGGAACAGATGCAGGAATGGCATTAGGAATAGATCCAACAAAAGAAGCATCAAAATATATTTATGCAGGTGTAATAAAATATAATCCACCAGTAGATTTAATAATGACTTTTGATGATGGTACAGATGTAGATAAATCAATAACTGTTTTAGGACAATTAGATGGAAGTGGTGTTGGTGAAATTTCAACAATCAAAATGAAGTTAGAACCAGATTTCTTTGAAACAATTGCAGATAAAACATATGATAGTGATGGAATGAAAGCTGAAAGTAGTAATAGTGCAAAAGCAACTGCTGAATGGACTGGAAGCTTAGTTGATAAAGGAGACTACTTAGAAACAAGTGCGACAATTACAGGAGTAGCAAGTGGAAGTAGTGTAGTAACGTTTAGTATTAAAGATGTCTATGGAACGACTAGAAGCTTAAAAGTAAATGTAACAGTAAATCCAAACTCAAGACCAGTAATAAGTGCAAGTGATACAACTGTCGAAGCAGGAGATACAACATTTAACTTAGCATCATTAGCAAGTATCACTGATGCAGAAGATGGAAGTTCAACACCAGCAACAGTAGGTATTAAATCAAATGGAGGATTTAATGTAAATACTGTAGGAACATATACAGTAGTTTATAAATCACTAACAACAGATAATGATGGAAATCTAGCATTAGATAAAACAATCACAGTAAGTGTTGTAGATACAACAAAACCAGTAACAACAATTACACCATCACCAAGTGGAGCAGATGTAAATCCAACAGCAATTACAGTAAGTGGAACTGATAATGCAACAGGAACATTAACACACTCATGGATTGTAGAAGATAGTGGTGGAACACAAATAAGTAGTGGAAGTGGAGCAGATGTAACAATTCCAAGTGCTGATGGAACATATGTAGTAAAAGCAACAAGTACTGATGCGGCATCAAATGTATCAGATGAAGTAAGCTTTACATTTATTATCAACTCATCAACACCAGAAGTTGCAATAGTGATAACACCAACAAGTAAACATAATCCAACAGAGATTAAAGTTAATGCAACAGATGGAACAGATCCAAGTCCAACAGTAAGCTATACAATAAAAAATAGTAGCAATACTATAGTAGATAGTCAAAGTAATGTGGCAAGTGGAGCAACTGCAAGTATACCAACAACGGATGGAGTGTATACAATCACTGCAAAAGCTAAAAATAATGCAAGTGCTGAGAGTAGTGAAATAAGTGATACATTTACAATAGATAAAACAGCACCATTACCAGTAATAACAATTACACCAGTATCAAAAGTAAATCCAACATCAGTAGTAGTAAGTGCAAGTGATGCAATTGATACAAATCCAAAATTAAGTTATGAGATTAAGGATAGTAGTAATACTGTAGTAAAAGATGGAAGTAATGTAGCAAGTGGAAGTAGTGCGACATTACCAACTGCAGATGGAGTGTATACAATAGAAGTGGTGGCAGTAGATGCATCATCAAATACAAGTACAAAAGTAAGTGATACATTTACAATAGATAAAACAGCACCAGATGTAAGTGTTGTAATTACACCAACATCAAAAGTAAATCCAACAGAGATTAAGTTTGAAGCAGATGATGTATTGGATAGTGATCCAAAAATCACTTATACAATAAAAGATAGTGATAATAGTGTAGTAGATAGTCAAAGTAATGTATCAAGTGGAGCAACTGCAAGTATACCAACAACAGATGGAGTATATACAATTAGTTATAAAGCAATTGATAAACATGGAAATGAAACTACATCAAAAAATACATCATTTACAATAGATACAGTAGCACCAAGTGTTAGTGTAGCAATTAAACCAACAAACAAATATAATCCAACAGAGATTAAGTTTAGTGCAAGTGATGCATTAGATAGTAATCCAAAAATCAGCTATGAAATAAAAGATGGAAGCAATACAGTAGTTGATAGTGGAGTAGATGTAGTGAGTGGAACAACTGCAAGTATCCCAAGTGCAGATGGAGTATATACAATTAGCTATACAGCAAGTGATAAACATGGAAATACAAGTGTAGTACAAACTGAAACATTTACAGTAGATAAAACAGCTCCAGTTCTTACAACAACAGATACAACAAAAGATGTTAAGATAGGAACAAGTGGAACAATTGATTATAAAACATTATTTGGATTAAGTGCAAGTGATGTAATAGATGCTACAATTGATGCAAGTAAAGTAAATGTTGATTCAAATGCAGTGAATGTTAATAAAACAGGAAGTTATACAGTAACATTTAGTGTAAGTGATGCAGCAGGAAATACACAGACAAAAGATGTAACAATAAGAATAGTGGCATTAAGTGTAAGTGGATTAGTATTTGAAGATAAAGATTATAGTAGTACAAATAATGCAGGAGATGGAGCAATAAGTGGAGTAACAATCCAATTAATCAATGCAGATGATGATAGTGTAATAACAAGTACAACAACACAAGCAGATGGAACATATACAATGAATATGCCAAATGGAAGTGAAAGTGTAACAAATTATGCGATTAAAGCTGTTGATCCTGTAGGGTATATAGTTGCTAAACAAAATATTAGTTCAACACCGGCAGTTGATTCTTGTGTTGATACAACAACAAGAAAATCTGCAAGTATGACTTTAAGTGGTTCTGATTATATAGATTTAAATATTGGTTATGGTGCGGATGCTATTATTGGAGTTAGTCCATTAACACAAAAAGTTTACGTTGGTGATACAGTAAGTAGTAATATTACTTTAACTAATGCAACTGTTGATAGCATTAACTTAAATAATTCAAATGCAAGCTATTCATCAACTGCAAATGGAGTAGACATTACAGGTGTAAGTGCTGGTACAACTAAAGTAACAATTACATTTAAAAATGGTTATAATGATTATTCCACTACTAAAGAAATAGATGTAACAGTATTAGCATTACCAACAATTGATGGAGTAGATTACAAAACACAAATTGGTAAAAAAGTAACAATTGAACCAACATATACACCAGTAGATGGTATCTTAAGTTATGTATCATCTAATAGTAGTATAGTAAGTGTTGATGCGACTGGAGAAGCAAGTGCAAAATCAAGAGGAACATCAATAGTAAGTGCTAAAGTAACAACTAATGATACACAAGCAAAAGAAGCAACTAAGAAAATCTTAGTAAGTGTAGGATTAGAAAATGATCCAGTGGTTGGAACAAAAGATGCAATAGATGCAGTAGATTTCTATATGAGCTATGAACAAGCAAAAAATAGAACAAAAGAAAAAATGATAGGATATGCAAATGCTGAGGCATGGTCAATTGAAGAAGCAACATTGAATGATGATGTAGCAATAACAGATGTAGATGATTCAGCAATTGATATGAGTAAACTTAAAACAAAATCAAGTGTAAGTGCTAAAGCTACAAAAACATTCCCAGTAACATTTACAAGTGCGAATGGGACAAAAGTAACAGTGGATGCAACAATTGCTGATGTAAACACTGTATTAAATACAAAAGATGGCGAAGCAATAGAAGCATATGATTTTAAAATTAAAGATAGTGATGTTAAAGGTTTAGACAAATCAAAAGTAATAAGTTTAGCCAAAGGAAAAGCATGGAACTTATCAGATAAGAGTAAAGTAGCAATCACAAAAGTAAACTATAGTAAAATACAAGCTAAAAAGGGAGTATATCCAGTAACACTAGCGACTAAAAAAGGAACAAGTATTAAAGTATATGCAAAAGTGTTAGAAACAGAAACTCCAATAACAGGAACAAATGAATTAACAATCGCAGTTTCAATAATGGGAATAGTAAGTTTACTTGGATTAGCTAAGTTTAAATTAAGAGAAGAATAAATACAATTAGAGTATAGACTTTGATCTATGCTCTTTTTTAACTTTAAATATAGACAAAAAAAAGATTTACTCATTAAAGTAGTAAATCTTTTGATTTTTTGAACCAACGAATTGTTGATCTAAAGTTTTTTCTTTTTCAATAAAGGGACCATCAACTAATGCTTCAATATAATTGAAAACTTCATCATAACCTAAATCAATTAATTCTTGCTTTGTATAACCCGTATAAATCCAAATATGATAATCATGTAGTTGTTTACATAATTCAAGTAACTCTTCATATTGTAGAAATGGCTCACCACCGCTAAAGGTAACCTTTTTTGCGAGTGGAGCACTTTTTACTTGCTCTACTATTTCATTAATACTCATTAATTGGTTTATTTCAGTGCTATGTGTATCCTCATTGTGACAATTCAAGCAATTATGCTTACAACCTTGAAAGAAGACAACTGTTCTAAGTCCAGGACCATCAACAATACTATCTTCTAATATTCCAGCAATATTAACGTCCATGTTTAACTCTTTGTGATTCTTCTTCTTTTTTTGCTTCGTTAAATTGATCAAGAGTTCCAACTAAATAACCAGTGATACGTCTAATTCTTTCAAACTTTTGATTATCTTCACTTCTATGACATTTTGGACACTCATCATTAATAATTCCGACATATCCACATACAGGGTCTCTATCAACGGGATGATTAACAGAACCATATCCGATATTCAATTCCTTCATTGCCTTTATAATCTCTTTAAATGACTCTAAATTGTTGCTTGGGTTACCATCAACTTCAACATAACTAATATGACCAGCATTGCTCAGTTCATGATATGGAGCTTCAATTTTTAACTTATCATAAATTTTTATTGGATAATATACTGGCACATGGAAACTGTTAGTATAATATGATTTATCAGTTACACGATCAATAGTACCAAATTTTTGACGATCTATTTTAGTAAATCTTCCAGATAACCCCTCTGCAGGAGTAGCAATCAATGAATAATTCAATCCAGTTTCTTTAGCTTTATTATCTGTTTTTTCTCTTAATTTACCAATTATTTCTAAACCAAGCTTTTGTGCATCTTCGCTTTCACCATGGTGTTTACCAGTTAAAATAATTAAACATTCAGCCAAACCAATGTAACCAACTGATAAAGTACCATGTTTTAATACTTCTTCAACAGTTTCATCTCTAGTTAGTTTTTCACTATCAAGCCAAACACCTTGACCCATTAAAAATGGGAAATTTTTCTTTGTTTTTTGTTTAACAATTTCATAACGATCATATAATTGATCACAAATTAAATCACTATAATAATCAAGTTTTTTAAAGAAATCATCAGTATCTTCTGAAATAAGTGCTAATCTAACTAAATTTAATGAAGTAAATGATAAATTTCCTCTTCCTGTTACTACTTCATTACTTGGATCATAAGTATTAGAAATAACACGAGTACGACAACCCATATACGCTATTTCAGTATTTGGATCATTTTCTTTGTAGTATTGTTTATTGAAAGTAGCATCAATAAATGAAAAGTTAGGGAATAATCTTTTAGCAGAACATCTGATTGCTAATTCGAATAAATCATGATTTGGATCATTTTCGTTATAGTTTATTCCTTCTTTTACTTTGAAAATTTGAATTGGGAAAATAAAAGTCTCCCCATTACCTAATCCTGCTTCAGTAGCTTCAAGTAAGTTTTTCATTAACATTCTTCCCTCAATACTTGTATCAGTACCATAATTTATTGAACTAAATGGAACTTGAGCACCAGCACGAGAATGCATTGTATTTAAGTTATGTAAAAAACCTTCCATTGCTTGATAAGTTTTACGATTAGTTTCATTATACGCTTCTTTATAAGCAAAATCTTGAGCGTCTTTATTACCAAATATGTTGTATTCTACTTCCTTATATTTATCAAAATTTGATAAAGATACTTCCTCAGTATTTTCTTTAGCAAATTTCTCATAATCTTCAATAATACTTGGATTAGTGATACTTAAATATTTAATATAATTGTTATGATATAATTTTTTAAATGTTTTCTTAATTCCAGGAGCCATTGCATAATCAAAAGTTGGAATTGATTGCCCGCCATGTTGGTCATTTTGATTTGACTGAATAGCAATACATGCTAAAGAAGCATAACTAGAAATATCATTAGGCTCTCTTAAATGACCATGTCCAGTTGAAAAACCACCTTTAAATAATTTTAATAAATCAATTTGAGTACATGTAGTAGTTAATGAATAAAAATCCATATCATGAATATGAATTAAACCTTCATCATGAAGACTTGCATGTTCAGGATTAATTAATTGTTGTTTATAAAATGTTTTTGATGCTTCAGAACCATAGCGTAACATAGTCGCCATTGGTGTATCTCCATCAATATTTGCATTTTCTCTTTTTAAATCACTATCGGCTGCATCACTAAAAGTTAATTCGTTAAGAATTTGCATTAATTTTGTATTTTTTTCACGAATTTCACTTCGTTTATTACGATAAATAATAAATTTCTTTGCTGTATTTGCAAGGTTAGATGAAATTAATTCTTCTTCAATTAAATCTTGAATCTTTTCAACATCCCAATTATCTAAAAATTGCATTTTAGCATATACTCTATTATAGATATCAAGTGGCTCAAAGTTTTCTTGAGCCTCAATTTTTGCTTTTTCAATAGCGTTTATAATTTTATTTGGATCAAAAGGCGCAATTCGACCGTCTCTTTTTTTAATTGGTTTCATTTGCACTATTCTCCTTTTTCGACATCTTTACCGCCATCAGCAGTATACATAAAAGTAACAATGTCACCATCTTTTAAAACTACTTCTTCTAATCCAGTTGTTGGAAACTCTCCATTAACTTTACATAACCAACCACTATATCCACCAACTAAACCAGCTTCAATATTGTTAATTGCACTAACATATTTAGAAGTACCCATTTCACTATAATTAACTGTAAATCCTTCTTTTTTAGAAATTGCATCTAAAACTTCAATAATGTTTTTTTCACTTTTTAGTTCAACTTGTAGATCTTTTACAAGATAACCTGATTCAGGCACATACTTTTTATAAGAATCATTTAACTTATCGTTATTTTTCTTTTTTGTTAAAACATTCATATTTATAGTATATTTTATTGTAGTTTTAGCATTATCACTAACCTCTCCAACTACAATATCACTATCGCTTGAATTAGCTTGGCAACCCCCTAAAAAGATTGTTGCAATAATCATAAGACTTGTAAGTAATTTTTTCATTTTATTATCTCCTTTACATAAAAAAATGAACCCGTTTTTTAAATTTGGGTGTCATATAAGTGGCTAGAAATATAGCGACCAATAAACATTTATTTTTATATTTTTGTTTTCTATTAAATTATACTTTATCGTGAATAACTAGTCAATTATAATGGATGATGTTTATATTATTTTTTGAAAACGCAACATTGATATATGTAAATTTATTGAATAAATGTTAACAAAATCGTAAAAAAAAGAGTATTTAAAGGTTTAAAAGTGAGATATGTAAAGAAATAATGAATTAAATGAAAATAATTTTACTTGTTTTATGATGATTTATGATATAATAATAATGGAAAAGGAGGTACTTTATGAAAAAAGTTTTATTTATTGATGATGATGCAGAATTTGGAAAAGTTTTTACAAATTTATTGAAAGAAAACAATTTTGATGTAGATTTTGTATGTGAAGTTAATGAAGGATTAGAATTAGAAAAAAATAACGATTATGAATTAATAATTATTGATTTATATTTAAAGAAATTTACTGGTATACAAATAGTAGAGTTAATAAGATTAAACAATAAAAAATCTAAAATTATTATATTAACTAATTCAATAGACGATCATGATGAAATAAAATCATTGCAATATGGTGTTAATGAGTATTTAAGAAAGAATACAAGCTTCTTTGTTATGCTTGAAAGAATAAAAAAAGTAATAGATACACCAATTGAAGAATACCAAGAAATAACAACTTTAGAAAGCGCCTCAGAAAATATAAAAGTTGATATAAAGAATCATACAGTTGAACATAATGGTAATGAGATTCATTTAACATATTTAGAGTTTGATTTATTAGTCTATTTCCTTACTAATAAAAATATTTTACTTTCAAGAAACAGCATTTTAGAACAAGTATGGAAGTTAAAAGAAGATGAGATGTTTATTGACTCAAGAACTATAGATGTTCATATAAAAAATTTAAGAAAAAAAATGAAGATAGACTCGATTCATTCTATTAGAGGAATGGGATATCGCTGGCATGAAAAATAAAAATTGGCGTTGGCGTTACGTATTCTTTATTTGTATTACATTGTATTTAGTAGCAATTATTTTTTCAGTATTAATTATTAATAATGTTCCTTCATCTTATGTTAGAATACAAAAACAAGAAAATAATAAAATAGATAAAGTTATAAAAGAAGCAGTTGAATTAAATAATAAACAAGACTATCAGAAAATTTTAGATAATTATTTGGTAGATTTTGTTGTATATAACGAAAGTAATAAACAAATAGAATATTCATCAATAAACTTAAATGGTGATATTAGTTTATTAGATAAAAATGTCAATGATAATCTTGTATCAAGCAAAGATGAATATAAATTGGTAAGAGGTAATGATGAAATCTCAATTTGGACAATTAAATATTATATTTCACCACAACAAACGTTTGATGTTTGGATAATAACTCTTGAAATTATCGTCTCTATTTTGTTAAGTATCATTACTTTAGCTTTAGTTTTATTATTTTTTAAATATGTAAGACCATTAGAAAGATTAAAAATAACTATACAAAATATGAGTGCTTTTCAACTCAATGAAATCAAAAATGTTTCAAAATCTTCAGAGTATGATGTTTTAACAAGTGAATTATCTGATTTCTCATCTAAATTGGATAAAAAAATCAAAGATACAAGTTATAAGTATAGTGAACTAGAAAGAAATATTATATTACAAAATGAATCTATGAATTATCGCAATATAATGTTGGCATCACTTGCTCATGATTTAAAAGCACCTTTATCATTAGTTAACTTGAACCTTGAACAAATGAAAACTAGTAAAGATTTATCAAACATTAATAATATTCAAAATAAAGTGGAGCAAATAATGATTGATATAAATAATATTAATAAGGTTGCACATAGTGAAGAAATGATACATATTGAAGCACAAGAATTTGATTTAATAGAGCAATTATTAAATGTATATAAAGAGTATAAAAGCTTATTTGAAAGTAGAGGTTTTTATACTGATTTTGAGTTGGAAAATAGTTTAAAAATTGTTAAAAATAAAGTAAGAGTAAAACAGTTAATAGATAATATATTATCAAATATTTATTATCATGCTGATGAAAATGCCGATGTTGAAATAAGTTGTTGGCAAGAAAACAACGATGTTTATTTAACTTTTTATAATGATGCTGTTGAAATAAAAACAGAGGATTTAAGTAAGTTAACTAATCTTTTTTATACAAAATCAGTAAATGAATATGGAAGTGGAATAGGATTATATACAATTAATAATATTGTAAAAGAGTTAAATGGACAGTTAATTTTAGAAAAAGCTAAGAAGGGATTATTTATTAAGGTGGTGATTCCAAGTGAATAAAGTATTTAACAAAATAGTATTTTGCTTACTATTGTTTTTTACTGCAATAATTAGTTATACCGAGATATATGCTTCAAACGATATATCAAATTTTACTAAAGTAACTGACATTAGATTGGAAAAATCAGGTTCTAGTCAAGATCTTATTTGGAATGGCACAACATATGATTTAGTTCTTGATTTAGCGATTAGTGTTGATAATAGCACTATTAACAGTAATAATTATGCTAAATTAGTACATAATTTTTCTCCAGTTTTTTTGAATTATACAGGAACGTATGAAATAAAACACAATAATATTACTAAAATAGGAGTTATTAAAATAACAGCAACTGATATATCAATTGAATTTTATACAGCAATTAATGATTTAATGCTTTCTGAAATAACGGCTGTTGTTAAAACAGGGCAAAGAGTTCAACCTATTGGTACAATTGCTATAACAACGCCTAATTATGCTGAACATGCTTTAGTTGTAGGTAATGAAAAAAATGCTGCAATAAAATCAAAGAATTTTAAATTCACAAAACACGTAATAACTGAGTACGATAATTTTCTTAGATCTATTTATAAAGGTGGAAAAGATTCAACAAATTCTAATAAAATAAACTGGACTATTGCATGGAATATGGATTATGGAATGTCATTAACAGTAGATGATGGACAAAATTATTTAGATACACAAAAACCAAAAAACCAATTAATAAAAGACCCATTGCCAGAAGGTAGCATATTTTTTGAAGATGATTTTACAATTACTTATGGTAGATTACAATATGTTGAAGATGGTAAAAGATATTATGCAAGTTCAAATGATAATGGTTATGATGTTACAGATATTTTCACTAGAATTTATCATAATGGTTTAGATGATGAAGATGCTTTTATTGCAAAATTAATGACATATAACCAAGTATATGGAATATGGATAGACCCAATTACAAGTCAAGAAACATTATATGTGTTTATGAAAGATTATGGGATAACTACAAATGATCTTGTTAAAAGAGCTGGCTATAGTAATTTAGATGATTATATTAGCAAGTCAGATATTCCAGAACAACATAAAGAAAGTTTTAAAATTGACCATACATATGATGGACAAGGATATCGTGTGGATATTAATTTCACTTCATTACATAGCGGAGTTGCTGAAAATACAACGGTTGTTAACAAAGGTTATAGATATTATTCATATCCATCTCCAACATTGTTTTTCAATGATACGCATACAAGCGCATTATCATTTTCAGGTGCAATTTCAAAAGGAACACCATACTCAGCAACTATAGTAAATTATGATTTGTATGATAGTTTGATTGCTTTAAATAATTCAGAATTTGAGTTATATAAGAGAAATGGTGCAAATTGGGATTATTTAGATATAAAAACAACAAATTCTCAAGGGATTATATATATTCAAAATTTATTGCCAGGTGATTATAAGTTAGTGCATAAATCTGCAAAATTAGGATATGATAAAAGTACAACAATTTATAAATTAAATGGGACAGAAATATCAGAATTCAGTGTAATTTCAGGGGAATTAGAAGGTAGAGTAATTTATTCATTTACAAAAAAATCACCATTTATGATTACAACATCTGCAATTAAAGGGACAATAACTCCACCAACACCAATAAATCAAGGGGAGAATAAAACAATAGCTTATTCACCAAATGATGGATATGAAGTAAAATCAATAATTGTCGACGGTAATAGTGTTGATAAGCAAACATATAAAAATTCTTATTCGTTTACAAATGTAAGTAGTAATCATTCTATTAATGTAGAATTTAAAAAGAAAAAATTTAACATTGACACTCATGTAGATAATGGAACAATTACTAAAAAATCAACGATTGAATATGGTAATAATAAAACAGTTAAATATTTGCCAAATATTGGTTATCAAATAAAATCAATAATTGTTGATGGAAATTATGTTGATAAAAAAACATTTGAAAAATCTTATGTATTTAGTAATATAAAAAGTCATCATTCTATTAGTGTTAAATACGAAAAAAAGTTTTATACAATAAAAACCTCATCTTTAAATGGTGAAATAACAAGTAGTACAAATGTTGAGCATGGAAAGAATAAAAAAATATATTTTAAGCCAAATGATGGTTATTCAACAGGGTCAATAGTTGTTAATGAAAAAGAAATAAAATTTGATAAAAATGTTAGCTTTTACCTATTTGAAAATGTAACAAGTAATATGACAATTCATGTTGGATTTAATAAAACTAAAATCGATAACCTTGTGATTAAAAAAAGAAGTAATAGTGAAGTAAGTAAAGAAAATGATAAAAAACAAAAAAAAGAAGTAAAAAAGAAATCTAATAAAAAAACATTTTTTTCAACATTGAAAACAACTGAATTAGAGATGGATGATGTCTATGATTTTTATAAAGTTAATAATATTTTTGCGATTAGTTTAGCTTTATTAGCTATAACAATCATTCCATTTATAGTTGTCATGATAATTGTAAAAAAATTAAGAGATGCAAAGAAAAGTGTTGAAGAAATATATGTAAGAAAAAGTGGTTAAAGTACCACTTTTTTCTAGTAATGTAAAATAGTGTGTGGGTCATATAAAGTGGTATTTAAAATATCGTGTGGTTGGCACATACCAAAAAGATGGAAAATCCATTTCAGGTT
>JARXZD010000021.1 GCA_029893765.1 Bacilli bacterium PM5-9 | reverse complement strand
TTTATCAAGAATCATTAAATAAAAAAACATAAAATAAGCAGCCATATTATCAAAGATAAAAGTTGCGCTTTCGACTGCAAAAAGAAAAATTCAGTGGATAAGTGCTTTTTATCGTGACTATATACCCTTATTTCTAATACAATTATAACGTATTTATCTTGTTTTGTGAAATAGTTTATTAAAAAAGATACTTATAAAGAGTTGAAAACCCTTATAAGTATCAATATTTATTAAGAAGTTGCACTTTCATTTAAAATTAAGCAAACTCTAGAAATAATCGTCAGTTACTATTTTTCATTTTCAATCATTTCTAATTTCTCATGTAATTCCACCCATCTATTTGTCTTATTTTCTAGTAAACATGTTAAGTTTTTTTGTTTTTCGCTTAAACAATTTAATTTGTTAAAATCATTACTTTCAATCATCATCTGGTTACCTATTTCATTCAATTCTTTTTCTATATTCTCAATTTCATTATCAATCGTTTTCAATTCCTTTTGTTCCTGGTATGATAGTCTTATTTTTTTCTCCTTCACATATTCTTTTTTATTATTTGTTTCTTTTTTTGTTGTTGATTTATTATTTAATAAATAACTTGTATAATCATCATTGCTAAATGAAATTGTACCATTATTAATAATCCATAAACTATCAACTACGCGATCCATAAAAAAACGATCATGGCTTACTAAGACAACTATTCCTTTAAAATTTAAAAGGTAATCTTCTAATATTGTTAAAGTCATAATATCTAAATCATTTGTTGGCTCATCTAAAATCAGAAAATTTGGTGCTTTCATTAAAACACCCACTAACAACAATCTTCTTCTTTCACCACCAGATAGCTTTTCAATTAACGAATATTGTTGTTCACTATCAAATAAAAATTTCTCTAAAAAGTTACTAGCACTAATTTTTCCTTCATTTGTTTCAATAAACTCTGCTTTATCTTTAATATAATCAATAACTCTTTTGGAATTATTTAAATCATCACTGTGTTGTGAAAAATAACCAAGCTTAATTGTACTTCCATACTCCAGTTCTCCTGATAAAGGTTTTATTTTTTTAGCTAATACATTTAATAATGATGTTTTTCCACTACCATTAATACCAACCAATCCAACACGCTCATTATTTTTAAAAGTATAAGTTAAATCATCAATTAAAATATTATTTGAGTATCCTATTTTAAGATGATTTATTTCTAATATTTTCTTTCCAAGACGGCTTTGCATTGAATTAAACTCTAAGGTAGCTTCACTTGTTGATTGCAAATCGCTTTTTAATTTTTCATAACGTTCAATTCTATCTTTACTTTTAGTTGATCGAGCCTTAGCACCTTGCATCATCCAATGATACTCTCTTTTTAAAAGAGAAGCCTGTTTTCTTTTAGTGGCTTGCTCACTCTCTATTCTTTGAGCTTTCAATTCTAAATATTTATGATAGTTTCCCTCATACTCATACAAATTACCATTATCCAGTTCAACAATTTTATTAACAATTCTTTCTAAAAAATAACGATCATGACTAACCATTACTATAGCACAATTAATACTGTTTAAATAATTTTCCAACCACTCAATCATATTCGCATCTAAATGGTTAGTTGGTTCATCTAATAGAAGCAAGTCACTTTTAGCAATCAATACTTTGGCTAAAGCAAGCCTTTTCTTTTGCCCACCTGATAAACTTGATATTAATTGTGAGTGGTCAGTTAAATCTAATTTATTTAGAATTTTTTTAGCTTCAAATAAATCAAACTCATTATTATTAGTAACATATTCTAACATATCTTCGCCATCAAACATATCACTATCTTGATGTAAATATGCAATCTTTAAGCCATTTTTCACCATACAATTACTTTCACTTAAAGATTTAAAATCATTTATTATTTTTAATAAAGTACTCTTTCCAGTTCCATTAACTCCAATTAATGCAATTTTATCATTATCATCAATATTAAAATCAATATTATTTAATATTTTTCTGTTATTATATTCAACAAAAATTTTCTTTAAACTCATTAACATTCTATCTTCACCCACATGTTATTATATCATTTATCAACAGATAATATAATAAATTAAATAAAAAAGCATTTCTTTTCAGAAACACTTATTTTTTCACAATACTCATATTAGTAAAATCATTTGATATTTCAAAACCATAAATTTCAAAGTTCTTATTTTCTCTAAACAACTTTAAAAACTCATCGTTCTTTTGCTTGTCATCTCCTAAAATATCTTTATCTCTTACCATTGTTCTAAAAACACATGAATATTCATCGTCTTTAGAAATAGCTTTTGAATGAACGCTAACCAACTTATCTTTTTCAAAAGATAAATCAATTTGGCAATATTGATTTTTTATAATAGCAAGATTATCTGATGTTTCAACAACTTTAAGATCATTGATACCATCTATAGCAATCACTTCAATAAATTGGTTTGCTCTTTCATTTATATCAAATTTTTCATTGTTACAACCAAATAAAATACAACAAATAATCAATGCTAATACTTTTTTCACAATATTATTCCCCCATTACTCTTTCAATCGTTTCAATATCCCAACGAAATCTATCTAACTCCGGATGAAAAGATGCATGTAAAGCATTTTTATAAAAGTCTAGTGAAGGATCATTCCATCCAAAACAAAACCATTCTATTCTCTCTAAATTTCTTTCTTTACATATCATTCCAAGTTGGCATAAAAGTTCTTTACCAAAACCTCTTTTTCGATATTTTTCCACAATAAACAAATCATCTAAATATAAATAACTCTTGCATAAAAAAGTTGAAAAAGTTTTACAAAAAACACAAAATCCAACAGGCTCATCACCATAATATGCAAGTAAAATTTCAGCTTCGTTTCTTTTAAAAACACTTTCTTTTAAATCTTCTATTGTGCCTTTAACACCATGCTTCATTTCTTCATATTCAGCTAATTCTAAAATAAATTTGTAAACAAGCTCACAATCATCAATTGTAGCTTCTTTTAAGACATAATCATCAATTCTAGTTTTAATCATGATAATCACCTCATTATTAATTCACTATTTTTTTTCAACAAGATTTTTTATACCCATCTCATCTAATCTAAATCTTAACCATTCTTTGTGAGCCTTTGCACCAATTACATCCTCATAGAATCTAATAGATGGTTCATTCCAATCTAAACAAACCCACTCAAAACGATTACAATCTCTTTCAGTAGCAATGCATGCTAATTGGTAGAAAATTTCTTTTCCAAAACCACGATTACGATACTCTTCTGCAATAAAAACATCTTCTAAATACATTACACCTTTACAAGTGAAAGTAGAAAAGTTTGTAAAGAAAAGTGCATAACCGATTGCTTCACCATCACAATAAGCAAGTAAAATATCAGCATAATTGTTGTCCCAAATATTTTTTTGCAAATCCTCAATTGAGCCAGTTACTTCATCTTCCATTTTCTCATACTTTGCCATTTCTTTAATGAAATACATTATTAATTTTGCATCATCTTTTGTAGCTTCTTTTAATTCAAATCCATCAATTCTTGTTTTACGCATAATAATCCCCCTTTTTCTTATTCAACTATATCACACTAATCCAATTTTTTCAATTTACCATTAAAAATAAAATTAGTACTTTCAAGATATTCTTTTGAAAAATAATTAGATCTAATAATTAATTCACTTATATTAATTGATTTTTTTATATTATTAACATTCTCTTTATCTGTATAATCACCATATATAGTACCATTACGATCAATTGCATAACCTTTTTTACTAGAAAGTAAATTATTACCCATAGCACTATTAATATATTCATTTTCATCAATACCTAGCAGCGATAATACAGTAGGCATAATATCAATTTGTCCACCAACTTTAGAAACTACTTCACCTTTTTCTATATCTTTACTATAGATTAAAACAGGAACTTCACTATTATTATCATACTTATTATAATTTTCATCCGATTTTTCTAAAACAGAATTATTATTATATTTATGAATACCCTCATGATCACCATATATAACAATCATTGTATTATCTAAAATACCCGATTTATCCAATTTTTCAATGAACAGTTTTATTGCTTCATCAGTATATCTAATTGATTGAAAATATTTACCAAAAACACTTTCATTAACCTCTTCACTTAAATTTAGATATTGCATATCTTCATCAACTTCAAAAGGTGTATGTGAAGTTTCCGTAACTGTAAAAAGATAAAAACTTCCCCTTATTTTTTTTATATAATCAGCAACTTGACTAAAATGTTCTTTATCCTTTAATCCCATGAAAAACATTTCATCCTCTTTTGCATTCATACCTTTAATATCTGTATAGACATCAAATCCTAAATTTGGAAGAAAATTCTCTTTATTCCAAAAATAACCCTCTCCACTATGAATTACATGTGATGAATAATTATGAGAACGCAAAATTACTGGTAAACTTTTATACTTGTTGTTTGGAAATCGATGACTTACTGAACCACTTTTTAAAGGAATTAATGAAGTATTAGCCATAAAATCAGCATCAGAACTATTCCCACCATTTTCTTGAGCAACAATATTATCAAAATAAATACTGTTTTTTAATAATTTATTTAATGTAGGCGTTATTTCCTGATTCTCAACTTTTAAATTTATGACAAAGTTTTCTAATGATTCAATTTGTAAGAAAACAACATTTTTTCCTTTTAATTTCCCTTCATATTTTATTTCACCTTGATTTTTATTTTTTATTTCAAACCAATTTTCAATATCATCACGAACATCTTTTTTTAATAATAAACTTCGAGAATCTTCAATATATGAAGATAAATCATAGTAGTGATGACCAATGATTGAATATTTTGCACCTGCTTCTAGTTTAGTAATAGTTGTTGGAAAGTAGTCATTATAATTTAAAGTTATCCCTGCACAAATTACTGGAAATATGATTGCTATAATTCGCTGTCTAAGGCTCATTTCTTGTTGTTTATCAGCAATTTTAACCCAGAATTTATATGTTGCAATCAAAAAGATTGGATCAATAAATAAAAGAATATCCGTCCATTTTAAAAGAGCAAAAGCACTCGTTCCAACAATACCAAAATTACGATATTGCGCAATATTATAAACACTTAAATATGATTCAAAACTTCTAAAATAAATTAAGTTAGCAAACATAAAAAGACTTAGTATAATATCTAAGCCCACTAAAATTTTCAAACTTTTTCTTCCATTAAAAATCAATGCAATAGAAAAGATAGAAAATGCACAAAATAAATACGATAATAAGTATTTACTTTCCCATACAAATTCACATCCATTTATTGATGTACTCATTTCATTATAAACCACATAAGTAAAACAAATCATCTTAATAAAAGTAAAAATACCTAAAAAAATATATAAAATATTAAGATAACTAAATAATTTTTTTAGTTTCATTTAAACCCTCTCTTTTATTCAACTTTACTAAATACAGATAAACATAATTCTTTAAATAATTCTGAATTCACAACTAAAGTTAAATCAATACTAATAATTAATTCATCATTCTTATTATAAAAATCTAAATAATCACTAATAAAATATGTTTCATTATTGTTGTGATTTTTTCTTAATAAAACATAATCACTATCATTAATTGTTGCCTCACGATGTTTATTAACATATAAAGCATCACTTGTAACAACTAACCTCTCTACATCAAAACCACCATAAGTATTATTATAATCTTTAAATGTTTTTTCAAACTCAATTAACTTATTATTATAATCCTCTTTACTATTTTTTTCATTATTAATTGATAAATATCTAAATCTAACACCTTGGCTTGAATTCATTTTAGCAAGTGCTCTTTGAGACTTAATCTTTGCATAAGCTTCATTAATATCTTTTACTAAAGTAACTCCAGATTGTTTTGTTTTACTATTTTTTAATGAACTTGTAACTGTTTCCCAAATATCATTTTTATGAAAACGAAAAGCTAAAGCATCTTGCATTCCGTATGGTATTTCTGGATTAGTACGATAATTAAATATTTCATCAATTTTTCTTAAATCAAATTCATGTTCAACATAATTATTAATACATAATTTTATAACTTCACCATCAAATCTAACATTTTTTCTTTTATTAATAATTTTCTTTATGATTAACAAAATAATTCCTAAAACAATTAGCCCAATTGCAGCGTATTTTAGATATGTATGGTATGAAGTATAATATTTTAAAATATCAAAATATTGTAAGGCAAATGCTATTGCAGCTAAAAATCCAACAATTAAAACAATTGCTGAAATAAAACTAATAACCTTAACTTTGACATCTGTTTTTTCATAATAAATGTTCATAAAAAAAATCACTCCTTATTTTCTATTATTATAACATAATATTGATTTTTATTGCATTAAAAAATTTGAAATGAATGTGTATATATGAGTATTTTGTAATACTCTTTTTCAATAAAAACTATTTACTTATAAATTTAATATTAGCAAATAAAAAAATCAGGATATTTTCCCGATTTTATTTTACTTATTTAAAAATTTTAATAACTCTATTGCAGCATTTTTAGGTCCATTTGACTCATTTCCAGCAATTCCAAGTTTTGTTTTTAATTGTCCAACCTCAATTTCTTGTTCAAATAACATATCAAAGTATTTATCAATTAAAACATCAGTTTGAGCTTTTCTTTGAACAGGTCCAAATGGATTTGCAAAATATGATTTAACTAAACCAACTTCTTGAGTAGTACCCTTTGCTAAACGAGCTCCATCAACAAAGACTTGTTTTGCTGTATCAATATCATCAAAAATTTCAATTGGTTTATCATCGTCATCATAGTTGTTTGCATATAAAAATAAATCAATTTCATATCCCTTTGTGATTTCTTCATAAGTCGCAACTGGAATAACAACCCTTGCATTAACTTTATCTGGATTCATGAAAATAGAACGATCAATTGTACGATATGCATATCCTGCATCTAAATCATCCAACCTTACAAAAGCACCGACTTCTGTTCCATACGCAATAACTTTACCATCTTCATCAAACAAAATTCCCATATCATCAAAAATAATTTTTATATCCCTAATACCATTATCTTCCAATGTACGTAAGGCTTCTAAAGTCTCTGATTTTCCTGCACCACTATCACCCATGATAATAATATTTTTCGTTTCATTGTTATCCATAGTAATTACTGCCATTGCACCATGAATTGGTAAACCACCTTGATTAATTCCTTTAACATTATGTAATGTTAAAATCATTTTTTTCATATATCCAAAGTAATCATACTCATCACTATATGAAGCATAACCTACAAACAAATCATTTTCTTTATCATAGTGGAAACAAGCTTTATCTTCATCATCTTTAACACCAAAAACATAAATCATATCAGGATCACATTTTTTAACAGTATCATGATCAGCAAGTTCAAATAGATTTGCTAATGTTACACCCATTGACATAAAGTCTTTATGAAAATATATTAAGGCAAAGAATTTTCCAACTTTAGCTGGATAACATAGAAAATCATTTTTATCTAACTTAGCATCTTTTAATGGATTTTCATTTGTTTCTTCAAAAATACCATCTCTAGTATTTCTTCTTGGATATGTTATAAAAGGTGGATGTAAAATAATAGCTTCAATAATAGGAATTGGTCTTAAAATTTCATAAATACCTTGTTCACTATTCAATTTATATTCATTTACAACAATTCCTGCATTTACACCTGCAATCAATTGACGATAAACTCTATTTTGTTTTCCCATCAATGTTTCACTAATTTTACGATATGTTTCTAAAATCAACGTCTCAAAATCACTATGTGATTTAATAAATTGTGCATTTTGAATACCTCTTTGTGATTTACTATTGTATACTAAAGCATATCTTTCTAATGAACGCCAGTAATTATACATTGTTTCAACATACTCTAACAAAGCATCTTTAGCATCTATATACTTGATATAGTCTTGATGAACCTTAGCTACTTCATCTAATTCCATAACCATTAAAAGTTTAAACATTGTAATTAGATCATCAACTAAAACACTATCTCTTTTTTCAATTTCATTTAATAAATAATATAAAGGTTTTCCTTTTCTTTTTAAATATAATAAATGTACTTCAACAACTTGTTTAAATCCTTTACTATCAAGTAATTCGACACTTGAAGTACAATAATACTTCGTAAAATTTAAAACTGCATTGCTTTGACTTATTGTAAATGATTTTGCCATATCTTAATCTCCTTTTTTTCTTATAGTAATATTATATTATGTTCCTCACATTTTTCAACCATTTCTTTACTCCAAATAGAACTTTGTACCTCTCCAATGTGCATTTTTTCTAAAAAGAACATGCATAATCGTGATTGACCAATACCACCACCAACAGTACATGGTAATTGTCTTTTTAAAACAGATTGGTGATATGGCAACTCTAAACGATCCATTGCATTAGCCTGTTCTAATTGTTTCAATAAACTATTTTCATCTACTCTTATTCCCATACTAGATAATTCTAATGCACTATCTAAAACAGGATTGTAAAATAAAATATCTCCATTCAAATCCCAATCATCATAATCAGGCGCTCTCATATCATGTGGCTTACCATTTGATAATTTTTTTCCTATTTGCTTAATAAAAACAGCTTTATGTTTTTTTACTATCGCATTTTCTTTCTCTTTATCAGTATAATCAGGATACATATCATGCAATTCTTGAGATGTAATAAAGAAAATCTTATCAGGTAATTTTTTTGATAATTGAGGATATAGTAAATTAATATGTGCCTCTGTTATTTTAAACACTTCAAAAATATCATTTACAATCTTTTCTAGTGTTTCATCTGTTCTATCTTCCTTGCGGATTATTTTTTCCCAGTCCCATTGATCTACATATAAAGAATGAATATTAGATAAATCTTCATGCTTTCTAATTGCATTCATATCTGTATATAACCCTGTACCTTTTTCAAATTCATATCTTTTTAAAGCTCTTCTTTTCCACTTAGCTAATGAATGAACGATTTGTAAGTTTTCCATTTCATCAGTAGAAAAAGTAACTGGTGTTTCAACTCCGGATAAATTATCATTAAGTCCACTATCTCCTTGCACAAATAAAGGTGCTGGAACTCTAGTTAGCGATAATTTTTCTGCTAAATACTTATCAAAATAATCTTTCACCTCTTTTATCGCTTTCTGTGTTTCCATAACACTCATTTTTGGTTGATAATCTTTATCAAGTTTTAATGTCATAATAATAACCTCCTTATAAAATTAAAAAAGCCCTTCCTTTAGAAGCGCCTAGCACGGTACCATTCTAATTAATATCAGTAATTGATATTATCTCTTTTTTGATAACGGGAGATTCTCCCGGGATAGTCTACTTAATTCTCCTATCCAACTCCTAAAGTGTTCCCCTATAAACTATTCTTAGGCATTTCCACCAACTAGCCCTCTCTTAAAGAAATATTATTTATAAGAATCTTTATTCTAAGTTATTTAGTATTCAAAATAAAAAAAACGCCTCTAAATCTAGAAACGTATGTACGCGGTACCATTCTAGTTCAAGCATTTTAGCTTGCACCTTTTCTTTGTTAACGAACTTGCATTGTCCGAGATAGTCTACTTAATTCTCCTATCTAGCTCCTAAAGTGTTCCCTTATAAATTATTTCTAGGCATTTTCACCAACTAGCCCTCTCTAACAAAAACATTATTTATAAGAATCTTTGTTCATCGCTTTCAAGTATTCTACCACATAATAAAACAATACGCAACCCTAAAAAAAATTATTATTATATAAGTTTAATTGAACATTACAGTTTTATTTTTTAAAAGTTTGATTATTTTAAAAAATCGATATTTTTTTAAAAATGTGTATTTTTTACTATATTTTCGCTAAAAATTATACATAAATACCAAATATATACGAAAAAACATTTTTTGTCTTCTATCATTTAAAGTGCGTTTGTGTTATAATTATCAAGGACAGGAGGAATAAAAATGTCAAATAAAGAAATTATGGGCACTGCCAAAATTTCATCCTTATTATTAAAGTTTTCATTACCTGCAACAGTAGGTATGTTGATAAATGCATTTTATAATATAGTAGATAGAATTTTTATTGGTAATAGCAGCGATTTAGGTGCTGATGGATTAGCAGGAATAACCATTACATTTCCAGTTGTAATGATTATAATGGCTGTAGCATTAATGTGTGGAGTTGGTGGTTCTACTTTATTCTCAATCAATTTAGGAGAACGAAACTATGACAAAGTTAAAAAAATTGTTGGTAATTCATTTTCACTAGCTTTAATAACTGCCTTGTTTTGTTCAATAGTTATCTATTTATTTATGGATACTATTTTAATTCAATTTGGTGCAAGTGAAATTATTTTACCTTATGCCAAAGACTACCTTTCAATTATCTTGTTAGGTGCTGTTTTTCAAGGAATAAACATGACAGGAAATAATCTTATTAGAGCAGATGGAAGCCCTAAGATTGCGATGTTGTCAATCTTAATCGGAGCAGGAATAAATATTATTTTAGATCCTATTTTCATTTTCAATTTTAGATGGGGAATGTTTGGAGCAGCTCTTGCTACTATAATTGGACAATTTGCTTCAACAATATGGGTTATTTATTATTTCACTAAAGGAAAAGCAAATTATAAGTTAAAATTAAAAAATATGGTGCTTGAGAAAGCATTAGCAATCAAAATAATGGTTACAGGAATTCCATCATTCTTTATTCAAGTATCAGGTAGTATCTTAAATGTTGTTTTAAATACTACATTATTAAAATATGGTGGAGATGTTGCAATTTCAGCAATGGGAATAGTTAATAGTGTGCAAACATTGCTTTTAATGCCAATAATTGGTATAAACCAAGGAGCTTTGCCAATAATTGGATTTAACTATGGAGCAAATAATTTAGATAGAATTAAAGAAACTATAAAAATAGCCTCACTTATGGCAACAGGAATTGCAGTAATTTGTTTTATTTTAACAAGAGTCTTTTCCAAGGAAATTATTATGATTTTTAATCAAGATAAAGAATTAGTTGAAATTGGTTCAAACATGTTAATATATTGGTTTATGTGTTTACCTGTGGTTGGCTTTGGTATGGTTGGAAGCAACTACTTTCAAGCCATTGGTAAAGTAATTCCAGCAATATTCTTATCATTATCAAGACAATTAATTATTTTAGTACCACTAATTCTATTTTTATCTTCATTATATGGACTTAATGGTTTAGTACTTGCTGCACCAATCGCAGACGTTGTTTCAACGATATTAGTCGCAATACTGCTTACTATCTCACTTCGTAATCTATCAAAAAAAGCTATTCTAAATGAATAGCTTTTTCTATGCTTTTTTTACAAATTCTGATTTTAGTTCCATAGCTCCAAACCCATCGATTTTACAATCAATATCATGTTCTTCACCAAACTTAAGTCTAATATTTTTAACTTTAGTTCCTTTTTTTAATGAAGATGAACTACCTTTAACTTTTAAATCTTTTATTAAAATTATTGTATCTCCATCACTTAATTGATTTCCATTACTATCTTTAATAATATCCTCTACTTCTTCTGTTTCTACCCACTCATACGCACATTCAGGGCAAATATACATATCTCTATCTTCATAAGTATATTCTGAATTGCATTTTGGGCAATTTGGTAAGCTTGCCATAATTTCCTCCTAAAATAATTTTTTTAATTCACTATTTTCAATATTTTTTAATGCATTATATTTAAATACTTTTATATCTAAGTCTTCACCTAATTTATTTAAAATTGGTTTTAATTTTTTTACTTTCTCATGAAAAACAATCGCATCATATTTAATTGTTGATTTTTCAATTAAATCTTTAAGAGTATCATAAGCAGTGTTTTCATAATCTGTTTGCATTAACCATAAACCACAAAGTTGATGAGATAAATATATTGGATACTTACTGTCTAATATTGCATTTGTATATGTTGCTTCAAAATGAGCACCACCAAGATATAAAACATTTAATCTATTGTCATTTGTATCATTAAAAACTTCAAACATCGTTTCTGTTATCGTTTTAATTGCAATCTTATTATTAAATGATTCAGCTAAACTACCTATTTCTAAATCAATATTATTTACTGGATATTCTAATAATAATTTTGGATCAATATTAGTTACGACACCTGAAAAATGTGTTGTCTCACTTTCACAAGTAAATGTATCTAATCCATTATCTTTACGAAGTCTTTCCATATTAACTAATAAATTTGTTGCATATTTTGGATTATATGGTAAATATGTTCCGCTTAAAATATCTCCAACATGGTGAACACTTAAAATTGGATCAGGTGCTGTAGTACCCTCATGATAATTAACATGAATTGCTGCTTCAACATCACTAAAATTATTATTTAAGAAATCTAAATATTTTTCAGTATTATGCATAACATGATCATCAGTAATCATTAAATAATATTCATGATCATCATCTTTAGTTATATACATTTCACACAAATCAGTATTATAATCTAATTTTTCAATTTGATAATTTTCTTTTAAATATTCAAATACATTATAACCAACTAAATCTATACTTGAGTTAGCACATATTATATATAATGCTTTCATATAAAATTCCCTCTTTCTATATAAAAACCAATAGAATTCTATTGGTTATCTTTTATAATGCTTATTTTAGTAAAACTTGATAAGTTTGTCTTCGTTACACATACAAACACAGTCGCTGCCATTAAAAATAAAATCATATTCATGGTAATCACCTCACAATTATTATACCCTATTACGTGGTGATAAGCAAATTTTACGATGTGATGTTTTTGTGTGTTTAATCTATACTTTCAATTTTATCTTCACTTAAATCAGTTTCAACTTCGTCATTTGAATCATCCACTACATCCTTATTTACAGTTTTTGGAAGTTCTCCTGTTTCAAATAGCGAATTAATTTCTTCAGCTGTCAAAGTCTCTTTTTTAAGTAAAGTCTCAGCAATTAAATTATGTAAATCAGTATGTTTAACTAAAATTTCTTTAGATTTTTCATAACAACTACTAATTATCTTTTTAACCTCTTGGTCTATTTCAAAAGCTATATTATCAGAAAAGTTTTTCTTAGAGTTAAAATCTCTACCTAAGAACACTGAACCTTCAGTTTCACCATATTGAACAGTACCAAGTGATGACATACCATATTGTGTTACCATTGCACGAGCAATCTTAGTTGCCTTTTCAATATCATTTTGTGCACCAGTTGAAATATCATTAAACTTAACTTCTTCTGCAACACGACCTGCTAACAATCCAGTAATTCTTGCTTCAAGTTGTCGTTTCGTCATTAATGAACTTTCATCTTTAGGTGTCATTAAAACATAACCACCAGCTTTTCCACGAGGAATAATTGTTACTTTTTGAACAACTTCGGCATCTTGTAAGACAAGTCCTACAACAGCATGACCTGATTCATGATATGCTACTACATTAATATCATGTTCACTTACTTTCTTGCTTTTCTTAGCTGGACCACCAATAACACGATCCATTGCTTCATCTAAATCTTCCATATTAATAATTGACCTATCTTCTCTAACTGCAAGTAAGGCAGCTTCATTTAAAATATTTTCTAAATCTGCACCAGTAAATCCTGGAGTTCTTTCTGCTAAATATTCCAATTTAACATTTGGATCAATTTTCTTATTACTTGCATGTACTTTTAGAATTGCTGCTCTTCCCTCACGATCAGGAGCATTAATTTCAATTTGTCTATCAAAACGTCCTGGTCTTAAAATTGCTGGGTCAAGAACATCAGGTCTATTTGTAGCTGCAATCATAATAATTCCTGAATTTTCGCTAAATCCATCCATTTCAACAAGTAATTGGTTAAGAGTTTGTTCTCTTTCATCATTTCCACCACCAACACCTGCACCACGTTGACGTCCAACAGCATCGATCTCATCTATAAAAATAATACAAGGAGCATTCATTTTTGCTTCTTTAAACATTTCTCTAACACGACTTGCACCAACACCTACAAACAACTCAACAAAATCAGAACCTGAAATTGTGTAGAATGGCACACCTGCTTCACCTGCAACAGCACGTGCTAACAATGTTTTACCAGTTCCTGGAGGCCCAACTAATAAAACACCTTTCGGTATACGAGCACCCATTTCTTGGTATTTTTTTGGTTTCTTTAAATAATCAACCAATTCAACTAATTCATCTTTTTCTTCATCAATACCAGCTACATCTTTAAAGGTAACTTTTTTATTTCCTTTATCTAATTTAGCTCTATTTTTACCAAAATCCATACCTTTTCCAGCACCTTGGCTTCTCATAAAGTAAACCAAAATTCCAACTAGCAGTAACATTGGTAAAACAGTACCTATTATTGCACTTAAATAATTTGTTTCAACACCTTCAAAACCAACTGTAATATTATTTTTATTTGCAACATCAATTATTTGATTATATTGTTCAGTTGTATTTGGCGTTTTTCCTTGAAACTTTTGTTCTTTAACAGTTGCTTTAGGATCATCTGTTACTTTTATACTACCATCAACAACTAAAACACCATTAGAGTTTCTTACTAAAATTGATTTAACATTTTTAGTTTCTAATGTTTTAATTAATTGATTGTAATTCAATTTTTCTACTCTAGATGTACTATTAAACGTACTATAAAATAGAAATGCCATAATGACTAATCCCATTACTAGAAAGCCATAATTCCCTCTTTTGTTTTTCATCTATATCCACCTTACATATAACATTCTTCTCGTAAAACACCAACGTATGGTAAATTACGATATAATTCATCATAATCAAGTCCAAACCCAATTACAAACTCATTTGGAATAGTAAATCCAATATAATCTGCACTACATTCAACAACTCTACCCTCAGGTTTATCTAATAATGTAGCAATTTTTAAAGATTTTGTACCTCTATTCTCTAAGATTTCTTTTACAACTTTCAATGTTTTTCCTGTATCAATGATATCTTCAACAATAATAACATTTGTGCTATCGATTGGTTTAGTTAAATCTTTTAAAATTCTAACTTCACCTGTACTTTGAGTTCCACGATAGCTACTAACATCCATAAAATCAATTTCACAATCAACTTTAATATGTTTCATCAATTCAGCAAGGAATGGAACACTACCACTTAGTAATCCTACAAGTGTAATTCTTTCACCTTTGTAATCATTATTAATCTCCATAGCAATTTCCTTTGTTCGATTAATAATTTGTTCTTCATTAATTAATATTTTTTTTACATCATTATGCATACTGCCACTCCCTACCTTTTCTTAATATATAAATTCTATAATTTTTCCATCTTTTTCAACAACAGGTAAATATTCTCTCAAAAAAAATGGTGTCTTTTTCTTCTTTATTTTCAATCTAAATTTTTTATAATCTAGAGATAAAAAATCAAAATCTTCTTTTCGATAATTTCTTATAATATATGGATAATCACATTTAGGTTTTCTAATTATATAATTATAATTGTTTTTCCATTCATCATACATCTTGTTAAAATCATTTTCATTATTAATTGCTTTAGAATACTCATTTAGCGAATTATCCAACACATAAATAATATCATAAGCTTTTGCTATAGTTGTGTCTAAAAATGTTACTTTAAAGTTGTTTGAATAGCTAATTTTATAGCAAATATCATCTAAGTATTTCGTTGTTATATCATATTTTTTTATTGCATTAAAAAGCCATCTTCTTTTAATATCTTTTGACCAACTATTAAAAACTTCTACCTTTAAAAACTTCACATTATTTTCTTTAACAAAATTAATTTCATTCTTATTCTCTTCATTTTTTAAAACTGCTTCTTTATAAATATTATTTTTTTCAACTACACTCAAACTACTTAAATATTGCCTAATTTGATTTCTTGTATAATCTAATGT
This sequence comes from Bacilli bacterium PM5-9, assembly GCA_029893765.1. NCBI lineage: Bacteria > Bacillati > Bacillota > Bacilli > Bacilli bacterium PM5-9. Next base: position 7,427 of record JARXZD010000021.1, on the reverse strand, counting down.
TTTATTACTACTATCTTCATGAAAAGGAATACCATTTTCTTTTGCGTATTTTTCAATATCTTCCTTATACAAATTAATTAGTGGTCGATGAATTATCATACCATTATACTCACTTGTTTCTTTTATTCCATAATAATCATATAATCCTTTACGATTAACTTTAAACAAATAAGTTTCTAAGTAGTCATCTTTGTGATGAGCAACATAAACATCATTTGTATTATACTTTTTGGCAATTTCCTTAAAGAAATCATATCTAATATATCTAGCTTGTGCTTGAAAATTATCACTCGTATAACTTTCTTTATCAACTATTAATTCTTCAAACTTAATATTTTTATCTTTTATAAATTCTTTAATTGTTATAGAATCAATAAAAGAGTCAACTCTTTTTTGATAGTTAACATGAGCAATTACTATTTCTTGATTTTGTTTATATAAATAATCTAAAAGAACCATTGAATCTATCCCTGCACTTACTGCTACAACAATCATATAGTTAAAAACACCAGCTACTCTGGTGTCTTTTCATCCTCAGGTAAGACATATATTGATGTTCCCTTTTCTGTTGAAAAAATAGTCCCACTAACATATGTTTGGATATAATTTTCATCTTTTAATTTTTTTACTTCATTTTGCAGTTTTTCAGATTCTTTTTTTAGTTCTTGATTTTCACTTTCAGCTAATGAAATATTATACTTTAAATTAATTGTTGTATATACTTCATTAACAATCATAGCTAGAAATATTACTGAAATTACTATTCCAATAATTCTAATATATCTTGCTGATTTACGTTTATTCATATTATTCACCTTTACTTACATCTAAGAAATCTTGGAAAAATCCTTTAGCTTTATCTAAATATGCATTTGCAATAAAATCAAAATCAACTGACAATTCTTCAGATAATCCTATTTCTTGTTTATACTTTGCAACATTATGCCATTGCAAACATTGAAACATTCTCCATGCATATAATCTTTGATATTCTTTTTTTCCAGCAGACTCATAGTATTCTTCAATTAATTGAATTGCCTCTTCAAAATTCGCATTTCCAAAACAAGCAATATCATAAATTGGATCATTGTTTGCAGCAAATTCCCAATCCATTAAAAATAATCTTTTATCACCTAAAACAAAATTACTTGTTTGTGAATCACCATGACTTGCTACTAATTCAACTTTTGATAAAATTTCATCATATATATCTAGCCATTTTTCTTTTAAAGCTACATAAACAGGGTCTAATCCAGATGTAATTCTCTCATATTTTTCTAAACGTTTTAAAGGTTCATAGTCATACATGAATTTTGGTGCATTATGTAATTTTTTCAACATTTGAGCCACTAATTCATAAGGTTTTGGAGTTATTTCACTTAAAGGTTTTCCTTCAACATATAATGCTACTTTGTAACCTGTTTGTTCATCGTTAATAATCGGAGCAGGAAGAAAATCATATTCTTCTATTTCCTTCATAATTGCTATTTCTTTCTTACGATTAGTAAAATGTTCTGCACCTTTTCCAGGAATTCTAAAAGTATACTTTTCACCCTCTATTTCAATTAAGTAAGTATAATTAGACATACCACCCATTAATCTTTCAATTACTATTGCATCCTTATTTAATCTTTCTTTTATAAAGTCTTTAATTATTTGTTCGTTCATTTTTATCACCTAATCATATTATATTACATGATTGGTAAGATATCAAACTAAAAAGCAAAAAAAGGGATATAAAAACCCCTATTTTTTAATTTTACTATCTGCTACTCTTATTCTGTTAACAGCTTTATCAAATTTTGCTCTTGTACGAGCCATTTGAATCATATCCATTTTATTTGGATCACTAAGTGCTTTTTCAGCTTCTTCCTTATCAATTAATGCTTTTGTAACATCAATCGCAAAGTCATATTCTGAAGAGTTTACAAACACAGTTACTTCTTTTGTCCAAACAAATAGCCAACCACCACTAACAGCCATTTTCTTGACTTCACCAGTCTCATCTTTAAATGTCATTTCGCATGACTTAATAATATCGGTAAATGGAGCATGGTTTTCTAAGATACCTACTTGTCCATTTAAAGTATAAACATTTAAAATTTCAACATTTCCTTCATACACGATTTCTTCTGGTGAAGCAATTGTTAATTTAAACATACTTGCACCTCTATTCGTCTATCGTTTTAGCTTTTTCTACAGCCTCTTCAATTGTTCCTACAAATAAGAATGCTTGTTCTGGAAGATCATCATGTTTTCCTTCAAGAATTTCTTTGAATCCTTGAACTGTTTGTTCAACAGCAACATATTTTCCATCAAATCCTGTAAATTGTGCAGCAACATGGAATGGTTGTGTTAGGAAGTTTCTAATCTTACGTGCTCTTGCAACAACAAGTTTATCATCCTCACCTAATTCATCCATACCTAAAATAGCAATTATATCTTGTAATTCTTTAAAACGTTGTAAAATTTCTTGTACTTGTCTTGCTACATCATAATGCTCTTGTCCAACAACTTTTGGATCAAGAATTTTTGATGAAGAATCAAGTGGATCAACTGCAGGGAATAACCCTAAAGCTGCAATACTACGGTCTAAAACTGTACGTGCATCCAAGTGAGCAAACGTTGTTGCTGGTGCAGGGTCAGTTAAGTCATCCGCAGGAACATATACTGCTTGAACTGATGTGATTGAACCACGTTTTGTTGAAGTGATTCTCTCTTGTAATTGTCCCATTTCAGTAGCTAGTGTTGGTTGATAACCAACCGCACTTGGCATACGTCCTAAAAGTGCTGAAACCTCAGAACCTGCTTGTGTAAATCTAAAGATATTATCAATGAATAATAACACGTCTTGTCCTTCTTCATCTCTAAAGTGCTCAGCCATTGTTAATCCAGTTAAACCAACACGCATTCTCGCACCAGGAGGTTCATTCATTTGTCCAAAGACAAGTGCTGTTTTAGCAAGTACTCCTGAATCTTTCATTTCATGATATAAGTCATTTCCTTCTCTAGTACGTTCTCCTACTCCAGCAAATACTGAAATACCACCATGTTGAGAAGCAATATTATTAATTAACTCTTGGATTAAAACTGTTTTACCTACTCCAGCTCCTCCAAATAATCCGATTTTACCACCTTTTGAATAAGGGCAAATCAAGTCTACTACTTTAATTCCTGTTTCTAGCATTTCAGCAGAAGTTTGTTGTTCTTCAAAACTTGGTGCTAATCTATGAATAGGCATATGTTTTACATCTTCTAGTTCTTCTTGTCCATCAATTGCACGACCTAGAACATTGAACATTCTTCCTAATGTTTTTTCACCTACTGGAACACTAATTGGTGTTTTTAAATCGATAGCTTCCATACCTCTTACTAAACCATCTGTTGTATCCATCGCAACGCAACGTACAACATCATCACCAATATGTTGAGCAACTTCAACTACTAAGTCCTCTGCTCCTTCACGTTTAATTAATATTGAACCATTTAGATTTGGTAAACTTTCGCTACTAAATCTAATATCCATTACTGGACCAGTTATCTGAACAATTTTTCCAATATTTTCTTCCATTAATATGCTCCTTTCTATATAGCATCTGCTCCACCAACAATCTCAGTAATTTCCTGAGTAATGTTAGCCTGACGAGCACGATTATATTGTAATAATAATTTTTCTTTTATTTCATTTGCATTATCAGTAGCATTTTCCATTGCTATTCTACTTGATGCATATTCACATACACGTGATTCAATAATTGCAGTATAAATATTTGAGTTAATGAAATCTCTCATCAAATATTTTATCAAATATTCTGCATCTGTTGGATTATCAAATGGAGTTTTCATATCATCGTATGGGTTTTCCACTGGTATTAATGAATATATTTTTGGCTCAAATGATACTGAATTAATAAATTTTGTATATACTAATTTTATTGCACTAATTTCTTCATTTTTAAACATATCTAGTGCTTCTTTTGTAATATAATAAGCATCATAAAATTCAGGATTTTTAGTAATGTTTTGATAAACATTTTTTATTGTACAACCTTTTGTTAAAAAGAATGGCTGTGTTTTCTTACCAACACAAATGAAGTAGTCACCTTTTTTAGAAGCATTAAACGCTTCTTTAGCCACATTAGCATTATAACCACCACATAATCCCATATCACTGGCAATTACAATAAACAATGTTTTTCCATTTGGATCTTCTTCAATGTATTTATTTAAATTTGCTTCTTTAGCAATTTCATATACCGCACTTGCTAAATCATTACAAACAAAATCTCTAACATTTACGCCCTCTTCATATGATTGCTTTGCTTTTCTTAGCTTAGCACTAGATACTAGTTCCATAGCCTTAGTGATTTTCTTTGTTGAATCAACTGATTTAATACGTCTTTTGGTATTTTGTAAACTAGCCATTAATCTTTTTCAACTGTTTTTACAAAGTCACTTGTAAATTTCTCAAGAATAGATTTTAAGCTTTCATCAGTTGCATCACTAATTGTTTTTTCTTCCTCTAAAGTTTCGAAAATATATCTATGGTTTTGTGCAACGTCTTGTAATAATTCCGCTTCATATCTTTTTACTTCATGAACAGGAACTTCTTTCAAGTAACGATTTTTTAATGCATAAAGAATAATTATTTGCTCATATACACTTAAAGGAGCGTATTGACCTTGTTTTAAAACTTCCATAACTTTTGCACCATGATCTAAAACACTTTGAGTAGCAGCATCTAAATCACTTCCAAATTGTGCAAATGCTTCAAGTTCTTGATATTGAGCTAATTCAAGTTTTAGTGAACCTGAAACTTGTTTCATAGCTTTTATTTGTGCACTTGATCCAACTCGAGATACTGATAACCCTGAATCAACTGCTGGTCTTTGTCCTGAATTGAATAATTCAGATTGTAAGAATATTTGTCCATCAGTAATTGAAATAACATTCGTTGGAATATATGCAGAAATATCCCCAGCTTGTGTTTCAATAATTGGTAAAGCAGTAATAGAACCACCACCATTTTCTTTATTTAAACAAGCAGCTCTTTCTAATAAACGTGAATGTAGATAGAAAACATCCCCTGGGAAAGCTTCACGACCTGGAGGTCTTCTTAATAATAATGACATTGTTCTATATGCTACCGCATGTTTACTTAAATCATCATAAATTACTAAAACATCTTCACCTTTTTCCATCCAATGCTCACCAATAGTTACTCCACTATATGGTGCAATGTATTGTAATGGAGCTAACTCACTTGCTGTTGCACTAACAATTGTTGTATATTCCATTGCTCCTGCTTGGCGTAGTGATTCAGATATTTGAGCAACTGTTGAACTTTTTTGTCCAATAGCAACATAAATACATTTAACTCCTAAACCTTTTTGGTTAATAATTGTATCAATAGCAACCGCAGTTTTTCCTGTTTGTCTATCCCCAATGATTAATTCACGTTGTCCACGTCCGATTGGAATCATAGAGTCAATAGCTTTAATCCCTGTTTGTAATGGTTTATCTACTGATTGTCTTGTCATAACTCCTGGTGCTACTTTTTCAATTGGTTTGTATGCTTCTGCTTTAATTTCACCTCTACCATCGATAGGTTGTCCTAAAGCATTAACAACACGACCAACTAAATCATCACCAACCGGAACTTCAACAACACGATTCGTACGTTTAACGATATCTCCCTCTTTGATATCAGAGTCATCTCCCATTAAAACGCATCCAACATGTTCTTCATTTAAGTTTAGTACCATTCCATAAACATTACCTGTAAATTCTAATAATTCTCCTGACATTGCGTTATCTAATCCATAAACAAGAGAGATTCCATCACCAACAGTAATGACTGTACCTACTTCTGAAGTTTCAACTTTTTCATCATATCTTTTTATCTGTTCTTTAATTAATTCACTTATTTCTTCTGGTCTAATTGAACTCACACAATCACCTTCTTCTCTATTATATTGATATACTTGATTTCATACGATCAAGCTTATTGCTTATACTTCCATCGATTACTAAATCACCGATGACAACTTTAATTCCAGCTACTAGTTTTTCATCAATAAAGTTTTCAACAACAAATTTTGTTTGATATTTAACTTCTAGCGCCTCTTTTACTTCATTTAATTTAGTACTTGTTAATTCATGTGCAGAATATACTTTAGCTTCTTTAATTCCATTGTGCTCTAAATATATTTTGCGATATTCAGTACAAATACTAATTAAATTATGAATTCTTGATTTATCTACTAATAACTTCATGAAATTTAGTAAACTTTTATCAATTCTACCATCAAATATTTTTACTAATATTTGTTTCTTAGTTTCTTTATCGATACTTTTACTATCAAGAATTTTTAATAAATCATCATTTTCTAATGCGATATCTTTTACTTCTTTTATCTGATCTAAAATGACATCACTATTATTTTCTTCCAACGCTAATGAAAATAATGCTTTAGCGTATGTCAAAGCCACAGATTCCATTATGCCTTCAACTCCTTAATGAAGTCATCAACAATTTCTTCACCTTTTTGTTCATTAATTGAATCTTTAACAACTTCTCTAGCTGCAGTTAAAGCAATATCAACGATTTCGCCTTCAATTTGTTTTCTAGCTAATTCTTTTTCTCTTTCAATTTCAATACGAGCACCTTCAACTGTTGCTTTAGCTTCATTTTTAGCTTCGTTAACAATTTCTTCTCTAACTCTAATAGCCTCGTTTTTAGAACGATCTAAAATGTTTTTAGAATCAATACGTGCTTGTTTCATAGCTTCATTAGCTTCTTTTTCATAAGCAATTGCACTTTTATTTGATTGTGCTGCTGATTCAACTTGTTCCATCATAAATTTTTCTCTTTTATCAAAAAATCCAATAATTGATTTCCAAAAGAACTTATAAAAGAAGAAAAATAGTATTGCTGTTGGAATTAAAACATTTATCATTTTAAAAATATTAGGAAATAAATTTATCTCCATACTACTTCACTCCTTTCTTAGCTCATTTTTGTAAAGATTAAGATTAATGCGATTAATAGTCCGTACAATGCACTTGATTCTGCTACCGCTTGTCCTATTATCAACATTGTTCTGATTTTTCCTTCTGCTTCAGGATTTCGTCCTACGGCTTGGGCTGCTCCTCCTGCTCCTACACCTTGTCCTGCTCCTGTTCCTATTCCTGTCATTACTGCTAATCCTGCTCCGATTGCAATTAATCCATCTGTTATGTTTTCCATATTAATTGATCTCCTAACTCATTTTTGTGAAAATTAAGATTAATGCGATTAATAGTCCGTACAATGCACTTGATTCTGCTACCGCTTGTCCTATTATCAACATTGTTCTGATTTTTCCTTCTGCTTCAGGATTTCGTCCAACGGCTTGTGCTGCTCCTCCAGCTCCTACACCTTGTCC
>JARXZD010000020.1 GCA_029893765.1 Bacilli bacterium PM5-9 | reverse complement strand
GTTTTTAAACTTGCATATGTTGATGCTGTAATCTTTGTAAATCTATCTGTTGTATCTTTCCAATCAAACCATGATGCTGCTCTTCTTACTTTATTATCATCAAAGAATGCTCCTGGTCTTGATCCATGTATTTTTAAATCGGTTAATCTTCCATCTCCTGGAATTACATCTTCTATAATTACATTTTCAAATGCATAGTTTTTACCATTCGTTCCCCAGTTTCCATAACCTGTCCCTACTAAATCTACTCCATCTCTCATATATAAAATATCTGTAGCAATTGGATTTACTTGAATAACACAAGCATTTGATGATACTCCATTTGAACAGTTTTTCCATAAAATATCTTGATCAACTGGTCTATTTGTTGAACTAGTTGGAATTACAAAAGTTACTGCCTGAGTTTTATCACCAATTGTAATTGTTTGTGATAATCCTGGTGTGAAATCTGCTTTATCACTTTTCGGACTAAAATATAATCCCAATTCAACACTTCCACCAAGTTCGAAAATTGATTTATCTTCTCCTGCTTGATTAATAATAATTTCAAATACTGTACTAGTTAATTTTGCTTTACCTACCACTATTCCATCTTTATAAACATCCAAATCACTCCATTGATCATATGAAGCAACATTAAATAGTTCGCCTAAATTATGATCTATAACTATTTTATCATCTTTTTTTAGAAGTACTGGTGTTGTATCTATTTTCCATTCAATATCTAAATCATATGTCTTTCCTGTATTCATTGTTGTATCATCGATTCTAATATTGGTCACACTTACTCCATCACTTATTGTATATGTTTTTGCATCTGCATTGTTTGTTAGAGCAAAAACCATCGCAAATATCACAAGTAATGATTTAGTAATTCTCTTTATCTTTCTATTCATATTATTATCCTCCTTTATTAGACTTCTATCTATCTTTTTTCGTACACAAAGAAAGATAAAACTTCTACATTTCATATTTATTTTACATAATTAACTCTTTAACAACAACGAACAAAAAGAGGAGTTTGTGAATTTGTGAATAAAATTTTATTACCTAATTCACAAATATTAAAAACACTTATTTTTTATATATCATATTGATATGATAAGTAGAAATTTAACCAATTTTATTGTATACTTATTATTGAATGAAAATAAGGAGTTGTATCAATGCAAAAAGAGAAAGTAATTTATTTTATTACAATAATTATTGGCATATTGTTTATATATTTCGCACATCAAATCGCATCACAAAATGAGATAATACCTCAAGCAACTAAATATGATGTTGCATTAGATAAAGCAGAGGTAGTTTCAGTTAATGAGAAAGATGGTATGGTAAATTTTGAATTTTTTTTAATCGATAAAAAAGATGAAGAACGACATACTGCAACTCAACAAGATATAAAAGTCGCTAAAAAAGTATCAGTAGGTGATGTAATATATGTTACAAAAAATACTGACAATCAAAGTGGCGATTATATTTTTTATGATTATATTAGAGTAAATCAAATGGGTTATTTAATAATCGCCTTTTTAATATTAGTTATTATTTTTGGCGGACTTAAAGGATTTAATACTGTTATTTCATTAGCATTCACACTCTTAGCATTATTTTATGTTTTTTTACCAGCAGTGCTATCTAGTAAGAATGTTTATTTATGGGGATCAATTTGTTGTGTAACAATAGTTATCTTTACACTAATTGTTGTTCATGGAGCCAATAAAAAAAGCTTAGCCTCTGGCATTGCAACTCTTTTAGGATTATTATTCGCATGGATTATTATGCAAATTAGTAGCGATTATTTCCATTTCACAGGATTAACTAGTGAAGATGCAATGTATTTAAAATTTAATAATTTCGGTTTAGATATTGATGTTAAAGCTATTTTCTTTACAACAATTATTATTGGTGCTCTAGGCGCTGTTATGGATGTGGCGATGTCAATTTCTAGCTCACTTTACGAGTTTAAACAATTAAAACCCGAAATAACAACCAAAGAATTAATTAAAGCAGGTTTTGAAATTGGTAAAGATATTTTAGGAACAATGACAAATACCTTGATTTTAGCATATGTAGGCTCTGGATTTTTAACAGTTTTAGTAATAGTTGCTGTAAACACTGATTTAATTCAAATTTTCAATAAAGAGTTTTTAATTGCCGAAATATTCGAGCCATTAATTGGTAGCTTTGGAATAGTTGCTACTCTTCCAATAACTTCGATCGTTTGTGCCTATCTTTTTAATGGATTAAACTTTAAGGAAATAAAAGATAAATTTAAAAAAAGATTAATAAATACAAAATAATTTTAGAATCAATATGTTAATAGAAAGGGTGTGATTTTTAAATATGACAACAATAGAAATTGCGATTTGTGAAGATAATCCAGAAATTCAAAATAGATTAAAAAACATTATTTTTGAATATTATAACAAGACACAAATAACTGCAAACATTGATATTTTTTCTAATGGAAACGATTTTCTTCAATCATGTATGGTTAAAGATTATTCGTTCATTTTAATGGATATTGATTTAGATCAATCAAATGGTATTGAGACGGTCAAAAAATTTAGAAAACATAATAAAATACCCACACCTATTATTTTTATAACAAGCTATGAGGAACATAAAAATATTGTTTTACCTTTACATACATTCGATTATATTGTAAAACCATTTAAAGATTGCACTATCACAAATATTTTAAATGAATTATCTATTTGGATAAAAACTAATGAGGATTCTAACACTAGTTCAATAACATTTAAAACTGTTGATGGTACAGTAAACCTAAATCTAAATAATATTATGTATTTTGAATATAACACTAGAAAAGTGGATATTGTGACTAGCTTTAAAACTTTTCAAACATATTCAAGCATAAAAAAAATAAACGATGAACTTGATGCAAAACAATTTGCAATGCCTCATTCTTCGTTTATCGTTAACATGAAGAAGATATATACATTTTCTTCAAAAGAGTTAACTATGGAAAATGGTTTTAAAGTTCCCATTGCTCGTTCAAGATTAAAAGAATTTAGAGAACTTTATTTAGAGTTTGTTGAAAATAATACTATTTAGATTCTACCATTGGAATAGCAATCGTTATTGTAAATATCCCTAATTTATCTTTAATGTTTAATATTCCATCATGTTTTTCAACAATTTCATTAACATTTTTCAATCCAACACCTTTATGGTTTTCTTTAGTACTCATTACTTCATTATTAATGTATTTTAAAGTACCATTATAGTTATTTTTGATAGTTATCACTAATACTGAATTGTGTTGACTAATTTTAGTTTCAATCATTCTATCACTATCAATTTTTAAATTAGCTTCAATCGCATTATCATATAAATTACCAAACAAAGTTATCATGTCATATTCATTAATGAATGATAAGTCAACAAGATCTGTAGCGAAAGAAAATTCAATATTGTTTTCATTCGCTTTTTTTAATTTGTCATTAACAATTATATTTAAAATTTCAGAATATGTTTCCATAATAATCTCATTACTATATTTAGATTTAATCTCACTTATAATATTATCAGATATTTCAGTTTGACTTATTTCATATGCATGAGTGATAGTATCTAAATGGTTATTAAAATCATGAATCATTCTTCTTTGATTATCATATTTCTCTTTTAAGTTTGTATAGTATTGTCTTGTTAAATCAACTTGTCTTTCTTGATTTAATTTATCATTAGCTAATTGATTCTTTTTTATTGTGCTATCTAAATAGTAAATTAATATAAAATCTGTAATGATAACTCCAACAATAACTGTTAGAACTATTATTTTCAAATAAAAATTAGTATATAATTCTACTCCTAAATTAACTATACCAATAATTGAGATATGAAAAATCGCAACGAATATAAATAAAACTATTTCTTTTGCAGGAGTATTTCCTACCTTACTAGCATCAACTATTTTATTTATTATATAGATTAATACTATTGCAAATACTGAAGAAAGAATAGTAAGTATTATATTAGCTAATTCATTGTTAGCATTTGTTGAAAAAAGTGTTCCAAAAATTAAAAAACCTACTCCATCAAGAATTAACACTATAAATAAATTAATAAAATCAATCAAGTAATCTTTCCATTTATTGTGTTCAAAACAAAAATAACTAATACATGAAAAAGTAAAAATCGTCATTAATAGATTAATCGTTGGGCTATTTAACAAGCATAAAAATGAATGAACTATTGAAACAATAATTATTGCTCCAAAAATAATTATATTATTATTTATTTTTTTCTCGTGAAATTTAGTTAAGATAAAATAATAGATTATATTAAAAGTAGTTAATGATATTAAGTATGTAACTAACATATTTTACCCTCTTTCCGTTTATAATGATAGAAACTATCTCAATGAGATAGTTTACTTATTTTTTTCTTGCTTCATTTTCGCAACTGCTTTTGGCATTTTTGGCTCATATAACCACCAGTGACATCTATTTTCAATTGTGTTTCTAACTTGAGAATCAGAAATTGATTTTAATGTCTTTAACACTTTCTTTTCTACATTGTTACGCATGTTAATTTCCCCCTTTTATAATATAATTATATTATATATATAAATCAATAAAAAAACAGTCATATTGTCTAATTTGTCGTTTTCAATGTCTAATTTGTCATCTTTTTATCAAATAGTCAATAAATGACAATCCTACACTTAATGATATTCCATACAATATAACTAAGATAAATGATGTATAATTTTGATATCTAAAGAAACAATACAACAATATCATCACAATTAAAACTAATATTGCATTTTTACTTCTATTAGATTTTCTAGTTAAGATAAAATAAAACGCTGAAAATAAAATAATTAAAAAATCAAATAAATAATTAATTGTAAAATAATTAGAATATCTCAATAAAATAATTAATCCTATTGCCATTAACACTGACAATAAATAACATATTATTTTTGATTTTGAATGATAACTATTAATATTTGTTTTAAGCATTTCATAAAAAATCACAAAGAAAAATGTTTCTAAAAATCTATTAAACATTAAACCAATTAACAATACTATTAAAGTATGTGCTAATTTTAAAAAGAATAATTCTATTCCATAAATAAAAACTTCTGCTTCTTCTTCATTTATAATTTTATTTTTTATCATTAATTCCTGTAGTTTATTATACATTTATTCTTCACTCCAACTCTTCAATAGTACTATTATAACCTATAAATAATTATTTTTAAACTATTGAAAAATTTACAAATAGAATAATTCATGACAAATTAGACATTAAAAACAACAAATTAAACAATATCAAATTATTTTACTTGAATTTAGTATATAATAGTTATATCGCAATTTAACCAAAAAATATTGAATATAATTTAATGGATAATAAAATAATTATTTTATTTATGAATCTCAAAAGAAAGAGAAGATAAAAATATGAAAAAAATAATTTTAATAGTAATTGCTTTAATTAGTGTGGGATGTAGTTCTACAAATAAAGAAGGCAGTGCTATGAGTGAAAGTCAATTAAACAAATATCTTAAAATGGATAATGCTAAAGAAAGTGATGATGTTAAGAAATACGATATTAATAAATCATATACTAGTTATAAAGGAAAAAAGTGTAGCTTCTATGCTCTTAGAGATAATAGTGGTATTATTAGTCTATCTATTTATGATCATATGAGTTCAAATATAATTGATAAAATAGAAGGAAATTACACTTGTTTAGAGTTATCAAATAAAATAGCTAACGACATTATAAATGATAATGGTGTAATTGTTGATAAATTACAAAAACAAGATTCAAACAATGAAATAGATGTTGAATCTTCTGGTGATGATGATATATTAAAATATGATGTAAAAATAGAAGATAATAACTTTGATAATCTATTAGACTTTGATAATAGTGAAACATTCAAATTCAATGGAAAAGAAGCTGTTGTTGTTTATCATTTAGGTGCATTTGATTTCTTTTTCAATATTGATAAAGTTAAAGAAATTTTAAAATAGATTTAATAAAAAGGAGAGGTATTAATGAAAACAAGCAATTTAATTATAATAATATTATTATTTGGACTAGTAAGTTTTATAGCTTTTTTAAATAATTCAAATGATTTTTCTACTACTACATTTTTTATAAAAAATATAGTATTCTATCTATCATTAACATTAATGGGGATTTTTCTTGCTGGAGATGTTAATTTTAAAGATAAAAGAAAAATATTAATAAATGTAATTTTAATCGTACTAACATTAGGATTTGCAATTATGCCTTATTATTTAATGAGTTTGGCTACAACACCAATCGTGTTTCAAACATTATTTTTTATCATCGTACCATTCACTATAAATAGTTTATACAATAAAACAATTTAATTTAACAAAAAATGCTAGTTAAAATATTCTTCTAGCATTTTTCTTTATTTATATTTTTTACTAATTTTCTTTTGAATTTTTTTTATAATCATTTTCCCAAGTTATTTCAGGAATTGCATTAAATACTCCATCATATCATTAGTTTTTTTGTTATCAAAACTCCCCACTTTTTTAAAAAATATTTCCATCTAACTTTATTAGGGCATTAATCACTATAAATATAAAGCAACCTTTGATATAATATAAATATTACTATACTATTAAGGAGCCATTTAAATGAAATTATTTAAAAACATTGATGATATACAATATTACTTAGATAAATTTAAAATAGTAAACTATAAAAGAAATGACATTATCCTTCATGAAAAAGAGTTTTGTGATGATTTCTTTTATTTAATTGAAGGAAAAGTAACACTTCAATCAAATACTTTTCAAGGAAAAAAGAAAATATTTTTCACCATTGATAAAGATGATATAATCAATGATTTTGATTTAAACTTTAGTAAATTTCCTTATGAAGCAATCGCCTTTGAAAATTGCCAAATACTACAAATAAAACAATGTGACTTAGATAAGCTATTTGATGAATGTCCTCAATTACAAAGAAACTGTTTAGCTTTGCAATCACATCGATCACGACGTTTATATCGACAATTAAAAAATACACTATCAATTAATATTGAAAAGAAGCTAGCTGCAAAGCTATGGAAATTCGCAAAAGACTATGGACAAAAAAGCGATTGTTATACATATATTGATTTCAAAATTAATAACACTTATTTATCTGATGTGATTGGTTGTTCACGAGAAAGTGTCTCGCGTGCAATTCAAGTTTTGATTAAAATGAATTTATTAAAAATTGAAAATGGTTATTATTATGTAAAAAAAGAAGAACTATTAGAATACTATCGTCAATAGGTATCCAATACCTATTTTTTTAATAGTTTCATTAATTCTTCTTTAAATTTCAAATTATCTTTTAACTCTTTATCGCTTGAAATATTGATTGTATAATCTTCATATTCAAAACTAGCCATCATTTTAAAATCCATATTATCTTTACTAGTACTATTATTATATAGGATATTTTTAGATGCGCAATCGCTTGCTATCTTTAAATTTAATGTTTTATCATTAGTACAAATAAAAACTATATCATAGTGTTCTAGATAATTAATATTATAGTAATCAATTATTTTATTAAACATGTGATTTTCAAATTCTCTATTGAATTCTAGGCTTAAAATAGATATATTACTACTATATTTTTTCACTTTAATAAATTTGCGGTAAGCAACATTTCCAGCACCAATAAATAATATTTTTTTATTAGATAGATTTAAGGTAATTGGTAAATAATTATTATTCATCAAGCCAACCTGCCACATCTAATGCATGATAAGTTATTATCATATTAGCACCAGCTCTTTTAAAAGAATACATCATTTCTAAAACAGTACCTTTTTCATCAATTAAGTCTTGTTGACTTGCTGCCTTAACCATCGCATATTCACCAGAAACATTGTAAACTGCTAATCCTAAATTAGTTTTATCTCTTATTTTTTGAACTATATCTAAGTAGGCTAATGCTGGTTTAACAATTACAATATCAGCCCCTTCATCAATATCATTTAATACTTCATCTATTGCAAGTTTAGTATTTCGATAATCCATTTGATAATATTTACGATCACCAAATTGTGGAGCACTACATGCAGCTTCTCTGAATGGTCCATAAAAACTTGAAGCATATTTAGCACCATAAGACATAATTGGTATATAGTGATAATTCTCTTTATCTAAAGCATGTCTAATACTTTTAATTCTTCCATCATTCATATCACTTGGTGCGACCATATCTGCTCCTGCTTTAACATGAGATAAAGCAATCTTATTAAGATATTCTAATGTTAAATCATTATTTATTACTTCATCTTCTAAAATTCCACAATGTCCATGACTGGTATATTCACATAAACAAACATCAGTTATTACAAAAATATCCGGTGCTTCTTTTTTGATAAATCTAATTGCTTCTTGAATAACTCCATTAGGGTTATATGCTTGCTTTCCACATTCATCCTTTTCTTTAGGTAATCCAAACAAAATTATTTTATCAATATTTGCTTTTTTTAATTTTTTTAATAATATAGGTAGTTTATCAATACTATAATGATATTGGTTAGGTAATGTTGATATTTCCTGGTAAATATTTTCACCCTCAACAACAAAAACAGGATAAATCAAGTCTTCCTTACTTAAATAGACATCTCTAACAAGATCTCTCATTGATTGATTAATTCTAGTTTTCTTGTATCTTTTAAACATTATAAAACTCCTTTATTTCATCTATTAAACCTTCTTGGGTTGCTGTTTTAGCCTCTATATCAACATTAACATTATATTCTTTTAAAGTTTTTGAGGTATATGGTCCAATAGATGCAATTTTTTTAGCATCTAATAATTCCAATTCATAATGAATATTACTTAAAAATGACTTAACACCACTAGAACTAAAGAAACAAATAACATTTGAATTATTTATTTGTTCTTTTAACGTTTGATAATCATTATCAACTCTGTGAGTATCATAAGTAATTAATAAAGATATTTTGTTAGCAACTCTTCTTTTCCATACTTCAATATCTAATTGAGTTTGTAATGATGCAACTACTAAAACATTTTTATTTGGATACAAATTTATAGTATTCGTTAAAAGCTCTTCCATATTAAACACTTTAGGCATAATAGTAACATCATAATTCATTTTATTAATTTCTTCACTTGTTTTTAATCCCACTGAACCAATAATTTTATCTTTTAAAATATTTCTATCATAATTTTTATTAAAATATCTTACACCATTAGCTGAATTAAATAGGATAATATCATATTCATCAAAATCAATATTATTGTTTTTGGGTATTTCAACTATCTTTATTTGTGGTGCACTTAAACTAGAAAAATTATAATCACGAGCATGTTTTTCAAAAGATGGATAATACTTACTTTCTCTAGTTGAAAGTAAAGTAACATTTTGTTTTCTATCAAGCCATTGATTTTTTGTCCTTAAACCAACAACATCTCCAATAATAATAATCGCCGGAGGTTTAACTTTATTACTTAAATCAGTTGTACTAACTTCCAATAATGTGCTAGTTATAACTCTTTGGTCAATTGTTGAAGCATTTTCTATAAAAGCAATTTTTTGACTTGAGTTTAATCCATATTCAATTAACTTACTAACAATATTCTTAATATTTTTAATCGCCATATAGAAAACTAATGTGCCTTTTAATTTAGCAATCTTTTCATAATCTAAATTTTCAATATTATTCTTTCCATGACCTGAAAAAATATGAATAGAACTAGATGTATGACGATCTGTTAAAGGAATATTTCCATAAGTACTTGCAGCAGAAAAACTTGATAATCCAGGAATAACATCACACTCAATATTATATAATGCCAAGGCTTGCAGTTCTTCATAGCCACGTCCATAAATAAAAGGATCACCACTTTTCAAGCGAACAATCTTCTTATATTTAAAACTAGCAGCAATTAATTGTTCATTAATAAGAGCTTGTGATAAACCACGCTCATAATTTTCTTTGCCTACATATTCCAAATGAGCATTTTCATTTGCGATTTCTAAAATTTCATTACCAATTAATCGATCATATAAAATACAATCTGCCTCTTTAATAGCATTATAAGCTTTGATTGTTAAAAGCTCGACATTTCCAGGTCCAGCACCAACTAAACTAACTTTTCCCTTATCTTTACAATATTGATTTTTTATTTGATTAACCAAGCGATATGCAATAGCTTCTTTTTCAAACAAATAACCTTCAACATAACCATCATAGCGAGTACCATTATGATAATACATTCCTTTAAAAGTAATACGTTCATCAATTATTTTAGCATTACATCCCATTGGTGTCGTACATCCACCATCAAATATTTTAGAAAAAGTTCTTTCAACTTCAGCTTTAATTGTAGTATCAGCCTCTTCAATTGCTTTAATTAAATTATTTAATTCTATATCATGCTTTCTAGTTTCTAAACACAAAATACCTTGCCCACTTGCTGAAATCATTTCATCATCGTTAAAATAGTATTTAGCATATTTTAAATTATTAGTTCTAATTAAACCAGCTGCAGCTAAAATAATCGCATCATATTCATTATTTTCCATTTTTTTAATTCGCGTTTCAATATTTCCCCTAATTACTCTAATATCTAAATCATCACGCAAAGACTTTAATTGCATTTCACGTCTTGAGGAACTTGTTCCCACAACAGCATTAGCAGGTAATGATCTTAAATCATCATATTTAATACTTAATAAAACATCTCTTTCATCTTGATAATCAAAATAACCACCAACACATAAATCATGGTGAATATCAGCTGGCATATCTTTTAATGAATGAACAGCAATATCAATTTCATTATTTAATAGAGCTATTTCTAATTCAGAAGTAAACAAGCCTTTTAATGATTCTGGTGAGTTTTTCCAATTAATATCTAATCTTTGATCACCTTTAGTAGTATATGTTTTGATTTCAACATTTACACTAGAATAACTTTTTTCTAATAAATTTTTAATTATACCAGCTTGTTTCCTTGCCAAATTACTCGCTCTTGTACCAATAATTATTTTCACTTTATATCACCATTACTCCCAAATTATTTCTTGTAAATTTTGCAAATAAATATCTCTTATTTCTTCAATCATTCCTAATGATTGATTAACATACTCAGCATTAATATCTTTAGCAATTAAATCATTAGCTAATCCCTTAACATCCTTATTAGCATGATAACCTGCAATAAACATTAAAGGATATAGATATATCTTCTTATTTAAATCCAAAGTATCTTTAACATCATCAAAACTCGGCTTGCCATCTATCACACAAATACGATGATTAATTAAACCATTTTCAATAAAACTCTTTTCTAAATTCAAATACTCATGATTACTTTTTCTTTTTGAACCATGACCTACAAATAAATGAATAGAATTATCATCACACTTTAAAACTTGTGCTACTTTTTTTAATGAAGAACTTTTCTCTAATAAGGCAGGTGTTATCTTATATGAAAAACTATAATCATTTAGTTGTTTTTTAATAGTTTCAAGCTCGTATCCATTAATTAAATTAGTCGTTAAGATATATACTTCATCAATATTATCATTACTTAATTTATTTAGACACTCCAAAAAATTGAAGCGTTTATTTTTTAATCTTTGTTGAACTATCAAAGAAGTAAAAACTTCAAACACTTCAAAATCTTTGAAATTATCTTTAACTTTACTTGTTAATTTAGTAGAAGTTCTATCATTATACTCTTCATTGTGTGAGCCATGATAGACTATTATAATCGCTTTTTTCATGTTTATCCCTCTACTATTATTCTATACTATTTATTTTATAATTGATACCCTTCCAATAAATATTATTTTTAACTATTGTCATACTATCTAATTCCACATCTTTTAATACACAATTTTTAAATTCCATAAAACCAGTACGATCAACAATATAACCAATATGCTCTTTTGGTAATGAACGATCAATATAAGTATTAACATAATCATATGTATTTTTAATAATCTTAATAATTGATGAACGATCCGCCCAAATCATCCAATCTTCAGCTAAACGAGGGTTTTTCTTTCCCGTTCTACCCATAATAGCTAAGCGATAATATTTTTTAGGACTTCTAGTCCACGCTCCAGCAGGGCAAATCAAAACGCATTCACCACAACCGATGCATTTTTCATGATCTCTTTTTGGTTTATAATTTTTCACTTCAATAGCACCTGTTGATAATTTTGTACATTTCTTTTCACATTGTCCACAGCTAATGCAACGTTGTTCATCTAAAATTGGTAAACACATTCCAATTATTCCAAAGTCATGCATTCTAACTTTTTGACAATCATTCATACAACCAGTTAATGCTACTTTGAAATGCAAATCATTAGGGAAAATTGCCTCTTCAATCTCTTTAGCAAAATCAGTTGTATTGTATTGCCCTTTTGGACAAACTTCATTACCAATACAAGCAGCAATATTTCTAGTTCCAGCAGCTGGATAACCATGGTCTTTACCATTTGGTTGATTAATATGTAATTCATCAATTAATAATTGAACTTCTTCATTACATTTATCCATATTTTCCCAAGGAATACCAATAATTTCAAAGCCTTGGCGTGTTGTTAAATGAACACGACCATTACCATATTTTTCAGCAATTTTAGCAACTCTCATTAATAAATCTGCTTCAATTTTCCCACCAGGAACTCTAACTCGAAGCGCTGTTAAGTCTCTTTCTTTTGTAACACGATAGGCATTTTTAGTAACTTGTTTTCTATTTATATCTAAACTCATAATAAGCTACCTCCTAGTCTAATAGTTTTTCTGCTTTTGGATAAGCAAAAACTGGTCCTTCTAAACAAACATACGTTTCATCAATTTTACAATGACCACATTTTCCAACAGCACATGACATATTTCTTTCAAAACTAACAATAATATCATCTTTAGCAATCCCATTATTAAGTAAGGTTTGTGTCGTAAATTTCATCATTAAAGGTGGTCCAACTACAATAACACAACAGTTATCTTTATTAACACCTTCTAAAATCATATCAATATGATCTGTTACAAAACCAACTAAACAAATTTCATTATCACAGTCTAAAGTTACATGAACATTCTTGTTAGCAGCTTGCCACATATCTAGTTCTTCTTTAAATAAAATACCTGATAAATCTTTAAATCCTGCTAATAAACGAAATGAGGAATTTTGATAAAACTCTCTAACAATTGGTCTTACTGGTGCTAAACCACTCCCACCACTAATTACAATAACTTCTTTATTTCTCATTTTATCCAAGTCAAAGCCATTTCCATAAGGGCCTCTTAAAAATAGGTTATCCCCCACTTTTAAATCAAATAAAGCATCCGTAACACGTCCAACTTTTCTAATTAATAGTTCAATAGTATTATCACCATTATTTACCTTTGTAATTGAAATAGGAGCTTCTCCAACTTTTGGCAATGATACTTCAACAAATTGTCCGGGTTGGCATTTTTCACTAAACTCAACAACAAATAACCATTCAATTGCTGATTCTTGTTTAATATCAATAATTTTATGAGCTAAAGGCATGTAAATATTATTCATTATTGTTACCTCCATTCACATAATCATATAAGTTATTAACCGTTTTAGAAAACAAAATATGTTCAGGGCAAACATCATCACAGCGACCGCAACCAACACACATGTTATAACCAAAGCGTTCTTTAAAATCACTTACTTTATGTAATACCTTAAAACGCATACGATCTTTTTTATCTTCTCTAAATGTGTGTCCTCCTGCCATATCACAAAATCCATCAATTTCACAACTTGCTAGAACACGTTTTCTTTCACCAACATTTCTATTTTCATCATAGAAAATATCTTGCATCGTAAAGCATGTACAAGTTGGACAAACAAAATTACAAGCACCACATGCAATGCAACGTGTTGAATATTCATCCCAAATTGATGCATCAATTACTTCACCTAACTCTACAACTTCTGGAATATTAACTTTGTTTTTATTTTCCTTAACATAATCAATTTCAAAATCAATATTTTCTCCTATTGGTGCTTTAATTGATTCATCTTTAATATCAATTTCATAACCGTCATCTCTAAAATTAATTGCAATTGAATAATTATCTGAATAATTCGTTTCAAAATCAACACAGTGACAATTATCAAATTCTTTTTCACAACCAATTAAAACAAATTTTATTAAATCACGTCTTTCTTGATAATAAATATCTGCAAACTTATTATCAAGATAAATTTGGTCAGTTCTTTTCATACCATGTAGATCACAACTTCTTAAAAAGACTAAACTAGGTCTCATTTTTAATTCAGGTTTAGTATAACTATCTTCTGTAAAATAGAAAATAGTTTGATTCATTGGTAAAACTACATCTTTTGCACTATAATCAGATTTCTTATCCCAATACATTTGTGAGAATGATTCTACTTTTTCATAAGTTATCAAATCAGTATCAGAATAACGACCTGCTTTTTCCTTTAAAACTGGCCCATATAAATCATAGTCTTGAGCAAGTTCATCAATATATTTTATAAAATTACTATTATTTAATTTTATTCCCATTTTATTCAACTCCTTTAGTTGTTTTTTAATGAAGCAAAATAATAACCAGCAGCAAGTAGAAGGCCACCTACAAGATTACCAGATGTTGTAGCTAGAAGATTATATGCCATACCACCAAAACTTACAGTATCAATATGAGGTGTTAATAAGCTTGACATAAAAATTGTCATGTTAGCAACACTATGTTCATATCCGCAAGTGATAAAAGTAAATAAACACCACCAAATCATAATAAGTTTAGCACTCTCAGACTTTAATTTAATAGAACACAGAACAGCTAAGCAAACTAAGATATTACATAAAATTCCTTTTACAAATAATGTTAAGAAACTACCATTCATTTTTAATGCACTAGCATTTTGCAAAGCCATACCAACATCATTACTTGCGATATTTTCACCAGTGCTTGCCAAGCCTGCTTGAACAAATAGAAAACTTACTAAAATAGCACCAACTAAATTACCTAAGTAACATACTATCCATAATTTTATTACTTCTAAAAGTTTAGCTTTTTTATCTAAAAGACTTACTCCTAAAACAAAATTATTACCTGTAAATAACTCTGAGCCTGCCATAATTACCAAGCTTAAAGCTACACCAAAACTAACACCCATAATTATTTTAGTATATGGTTGAGCACCTAATTGCCCTGAAATACTAAATATTAATAGAATACCTAATCCAACGAAAAAACCAGCTAGAATACTTGCGATAAAATATTTACCTGTCTTTTGATTACAAAAAGCTAATTTTTTCATCCCTGCCGCACTTACTGAATCAATTAAATCACGATACATACTCACATTCCCCCTTATTTTAAAAAAATAGTATCATTTAAATAAAAGAATAACTGTGATAAATATCACAGTATTTATGTGAAATAATTAACAACCCCCTAATTTATTTAATCCCTAAAAAATATTATAATACTTTTTAAATGTTAAATACTCATCATGTAGTATTTCTTAACTTCATTGTATCAACTTTATAATATCTTTGATATCATATACACAAGTTAAGTACAAATAAAAAATATAGCAATTAATCATTACTATATCTTTACTATTATTTATATTACATTCTTTCTTCAACAGTTACATTTACTGTATCGCCAACTTGCTTATTAAGCTTTACTCTAATTCCTTTTAAAATACCAATTATATAACATATACTGCCATCTTCATTTTTTACTCCCATATTAACAATGCTCCCATCATAAGGAATACCATCAAAAGTAGCACGAACTTTTACTCTTCCTTTATTAAATTCTTTATGAATATTATAAGGAAAAATTACATAAGCACCGCCTTTTCCAACTTCCGAAGCATATATTTTTGATTCGAACTCATACTTTTTCATAATTAGCACTCCTTTTTATTCATTTAATTATATAATAATATTCAAGTTAAGCAATAATGTATTTTTATAAACTTTCTTCCATAAAAACCAACATATTATTGAACCGACTATGCCAGTTATCGGAAAGGCAATCCATATATAGTTAATATTATTACCTAATGAAAGTAAATATGCGATTGGCAACAAAATCACTATTTGACGCAAAACTGAACATAAAAGACTATAAAATCCTTTTCCTAGTGATTGAAAACTTGTTTGCGTTATTAAACAAAACCCTTCAAAAATAAAATAGATACTAATAATTCTTAAGGCAGGTATTCCTATTTCTTTCATACTAGTTGAGGCATTAAACATATCTAAAAGCTGTGATGGTATTACTTGAAAAACAAGCATTCCTATACTCATAATTATCACCATATATAATAATGCGTAGCGTCTTACCCTTAAAACACGATTTTTTTGTTTCGCTCCATAGTTATACGCCATAATTGGCAACATTCCATTCATTAAGCCATAAATATGCATAAAAATAAAATTTTGAAGCTTGCTATAAATGCCATAAATAGCGATTGCTGTCGTAGTAAATGAAATTAATATTCCATTAAATAAAAAAGTTGTTATTGAGGTAATTGATTGCATTACAATTGCTGGAAATCCAACACCTCCATAGCTTGCTAATTACCTAAGCAATTTAATTATATAATAAAAATAAGATAAAACAAGTTTTAGGGCATAAAAAAATGGGATAAAAATCCCATTTCAATACTTTATGGAGCGGGTGAAGGGAATCGAACCCTCACAGTCAGCTTGGAAGGCTGAAGTTCTACCATTAAACTACACCCGCAATGGCGGTCCAGACGGGATTCGAACCCGCGATCTCCGCTGTGACAGAGCGGCATGTTAACCACTACACCACTGGACCCTGCCTAAATATAATATCATTTTCAATAATAAAAGTAAAGAATTTTTGATAAAATATTTAGTGCAAATTTAACAACAATTACCTATTTTTACAGTATTACTCTTAATTGTGTGATCCTTAATTATAGGTAAAATTAAAAAATGATTTATAATTTAACTCCATCAACAAGACGCTTTGCTAGAACATAAGTTGTTATTGTGCCAACACCATTAGGTACTGGAGTTATATGTTGAATTTTATCATGGACATCCTTACTAACATCACCAACAATATTATTATCTTTATCTACATTTATTCCAACATCAATTATAATATGATTTGAATTAATATGATGTTCACTTATTAGATTAGGAACACCAGTAGCTGAAATAATAATATCACTACTTTTAGTTTCCTTTACTAAATCAGTAGTAAACTCATTACATGTTGTAATTGTAGCCCCACGCTCCATAAGTAAAGTTGCTAGTGGTTTTCCAACAACACGACCAGTTCCAACTAATGTAATCTTTTGAGTTTTACAATCAATATTCAAATAGTCTAATACTTTTAAAACTGCTTGTGGAGTACATGGAGCATAGCGTTCTCCTTTACCATCATACATTTTTAAAATGTTTTCATAAGAAATACTATCTAAATCTTTTTCAGGATTAATTGTTTTTGCTACCCATTCCATATCTAATTGCTTAGGTAGTGGTGCTAAAACAATAATACCATCAATATCTTTATTTTCATTAACTTCTTTAAATGACTTCTTAAACTCACTATCACTTATTTCTTCATTAAATGTAAATTTTAAACATTCAATTTCTAACTTGCTTAATTTACTAATAATACTTCTTTCATAAGCTATATCATCTACTTTATCTCCAACTCTAATGATTGCTATTTTAACTTTTTTATGCGCTATTTTATCAATAGCCTTTTTAATATCCGCTTTTAAACTATCTACTATTTCATTACAATTTATATATCCCATATTTACTCCTTTAATTGATTTTCAATATTTTTTGGTACATTGCAGGTGTCATATTATTAATTTTTTTAAAATGTTTATAAAAATTATTTAAACTATCATATCCAACTTCATAAGCCACTTCTTTAATACTAAAATCACTGCTCTCTAATAAAAGCATTGCCTTTTCAATTCTAATCTTATTAATATAAGACAATATACTAATATCCATTTTATCTTTAAATAATCTAGATATATGTGAAATACTCGAATGAGAAAAAGTTGCTAAAGTACTTAAAGATATATTTCTGTTATAGTTATCATTAATATATTCAAGTATTTCATTGACAATCTTATTATTTGTGAACTTCCATCCAATTGCACGAGAAATTGCTGTAATAAGTTGTTCATATTCAATAGGTTTTAAGATAATATCTTTTGCTCCAGCACGCAAAGCTTCTTGAGCATACTCAAATGACTCAAATGCAGTTATTACAATATAAGTATAGTTAGGCTGTTGCTTCATTAGTTCAAAACCATTTACTAAGGGCATTTGAATATCAATAAATACTAATTGAGGTTTTATCTCATTGATTAACTTAATACCATCTTTACCATTATCAGCACTTGCAACAATTTCAATAGGTATACTATCCTTTTTTATGAAGTGATCAATAATAGATACAACTGCATTTTCATCATCAACCACAATTGCTTTTATCATTTTAACACCTCACTTGCATCTAATGGAATATCAATAATAATTGTCGTATACTTATCATCTGACTCAATATTTATTATAAAATCATCTTGATATACCATATATAATTTATCATAAATAAATGATAATCCATGATTAGTTTTCATTCTCATATTTAATTTAATATCATCTATTTGCTTATCATCAATATGCTTACCATTATTTTCTATTCTAAAAATTAAACGATTATTTTCTTTAGCAATCTTAACATTTATTACTTTAATACTATTATATTTTATTAAACCATGAGTAAAAGCATTTTCAACAATTGGTTGTAAAAAATTAAATGGTATTAAAACATCCAATAATTGCTCATTTATTTCATAATTAACTTGTAAAGTTTCTTGATAGCGTAATTTTTGAAGATTTAAATAATCATCTAAGTATTCTATTTCAAACTTCAAGGGCATTATTTTTAATTCACTACTCATTGTATACCTAAATATTTTTGATAGACTAATAATTGAATTATATAAATTATCATTATCACTTTGCAAAGCAATATCTGCCATTGAATTAAGTGTATTAAATAGAAAATGATGATTTATTTTTAAATTTGTTACACTATTTTCCAATTCTTGTTCCTTTATTTTTGATAAATCAATTCGCTTATCTTTTTCTAACAATTCTTTTTTTGAAACACTAAACTCATAAATATTAGTAATATTTTTAGATAATTGCTTTAATAATTTTTTAATGCTTAAAGCAGTACTTTTCGGTGTATCATATAATTCATCAGCATTTTTTTGATACGAATCAGATAATAAAATATGACCACCAATAACACAACCTAAATATACATTTTCAACTTGAATTGGATATGAATAATAGTCTAATCCTTTAGAACAAATAAATTCATTATCAATTAATGAACCTTTATCACTACTCAAACATTCACAAGTATTTTCTTTATACTGACATTTATCTTTGCAGTAATTAGGGAAAAAATCATTTTGGAAAACAATATTGTCCTTATTATCTAAAATAGTATATGGTATCTTTAAATTACTTAATGATTGATTATAAACCGCAATCACTGCATCATTAAATAAATTATCTTTACTGCTTTCTTTTGCATCAAAAATATCAGCATTGTATTGAACAGGAGTTGAAATTAATAATTCTTTAACACACTGATTTGATAAATTATGAGTTTCATGGGTAGAATCAGCTTCAAGATAAAATGATGAACCTGCTTTAAAATCTTTTCGTTCGCCATTAATTACATAATAACCCTCACCCTCCATAACAAAAAGAAATTGTTCTGTTCCATAATGTGTATGTAATGGAAGCTTTTGATTAGGAAAAACAACAGTGATCCCTATATTCATAACTTCACTATCACTTCTTGGTGTATGTAACCATTCAATATATCCCCAGTCTGTTTTTTGAATCATAAAATAACCACCTCCTAGTTAATAAAAGTATATCATAAAAGAAGACTCATTTTTTAAAATGAGTCTATTTTTTAATCAAAACTTCCTTCTGGATAAAGAGGAAAGTTAGCAATTAAAGCTTGTGCTTTTACTTTGCATTCTTTTAATACTTCTTCATTGTCATAGTTGTTTGCAACATCATCCATTATTTCAACAATTTCTTTAATTTCTTTTTCTTTTAAACCACGTTGTGTAATAGATGTAACACCAATTCTTACTCCACTAGTTACAAGTGGTGATTGTGTATCAAATGGAATTTGATTTTTATTAACTGTGATTCCAACATAATCTAATGCGTTTTGAAAATCTTTACCAGTAATATTTTTACTTCTTAAATCAACAACCACTAAATGATTATCAGTCGTACCACTAATTATTCTAAATCCTTTAGCAGTAAGTTCACGAGCAAGGGCTTTACCATTAACTAAAATTTGTTCCATTATCTTTTTAAACTCAGGACTACCTGCATAATTTAATGACCATGTTTTAGCAGCAACAGTTGTAAGATGACTTGAACCAATTGAACCTGGGAAAACACCACGATCTAATTTTTTAGCATGCTCTGCTTTACATAAAATAATACCACTTCTTGGCCCACAGAATGTTTTAGTAGTTGATGATGTTACAAAATCAGCATATGGCACTGGACTTGGAATTACTTTTGCAGCAACCAACCCACAAATATGAGCCATATCAACCATAAAATAAGCACCCACATCTTTAGCAATCTTACTAATACGTTCATAATCAATTAAACGAGCATATGAACTTCCACCAGTAATAATTAATTTTGGTTTTAATTCATGAGCTTGTTTTTCTAATGCATCATAATCAATTTGTTCTGTCTCTTCATTAACTCCATAAAAATGATAGTCGTAAACTTTTGATAAAAAGTTAGCAGGACTTCCATGTGTTAAATGTCCACCTTGGTCTAAACGCATACTTAAAACAATATCGTTTGGTTCTAAAATAGCTGCATATACTCCATAGTTTGCTGATGAACCAGAGTAAACTTGAACATTAGCATGCTCAGCACCAAATAAATCTTTTGCACGTTGGATTGCTAGCGCCTCTAATTTATCTGCAATCTCTGAGCCAGCTTGAAATCTTGAACCAATATATCCTTCCAAAGTTTTATTGGTGAAAACTGAACCACTTAATTCCATAACTTCCAATGGCACACTACTTTCTGATGCAATCATTTCAATGTTGTGAACTTGTCTATCTAATTCCTCATTAACAATTTCAAATAAAACAGGATCACTCATTTTAGTTTTGTTTAACATATTTAACACTCCTTTTCTTTGTGAAAATTTTAACAATAATTAACTAAAATGTATTTGATTAATCTTACTCATTTATTTATCATTTTTGCAAAGAGATTATCAAACGTTTTAATCAAAAGGAGTATATTATCTATTTTCACTACTTTCTTTAATTAGTGTTATTTGTGAACCATTTATTTTATAAGTAGCTTTATACTTTTTTGTTTTATTATAGATATTACATTCAAAAGTAATCTCATTTGTTTGTGTCTCTTTTCTAAATTCTCGCATACCTTTGGCAATGTTTTTCATTAATTTTTCTTTTGTTTTTTCTAATTTATCTTTATCATTTAATTCCATAACAAATGATATTTGATACTTAGCATAATACTTATTTAATTTCTTTATATCAAAATTAACAAAATCAATTCCATTTACTTCATCAATTAACATGTCATAATTTTTTTCATCAATTTCTAAATCAGTATATAAGTTTGCATTTTTATATGTTATTTTATTTGTTAAAAGCTTAACATATTTATCACTTGAAATTTCTTCATTAACTCTTTCTTTGGCATAGAAAAATATTTGGCTTGCTAATTTACTATAATTATCTGAATACCAATAATTTTGAAATGTAAAATCTCTTTCTACTTTTTCATTATCATTATATTTAATATTCCACTCTAAATATGTACCTGCACCCGGAATAGGAGAACTATTATATTCAATCACCTTTTTTTCAATATAATAATAATTAAAAGCATATTTTAAATATTTGTCGTATTTTTTAGCAAAATCATCTGTATAGTTCTTACTACAACCACATAAAACAACAGCAATCATTAACAAAGCAATTATTTTTCTTTTTTTCATTTTGCTCACCTCTTTTAAAAAATTATATCATTTTTAACATATAAAATATATTTAAACAGTAAAACCCCTCTATCTACACTCAAGAGAGGTTTTACCTATATTTATGTACCACATATTTTTTTGATAATTTTTATTTATAACTCTTTTTCAATTTGAAATCTTAAAACTGTTCTTAATTTTTCTTTAGCAACCCTTCTAGGATCACTTAAATATATTTCTTTATGAACTTTACTTTTTCTTATATATCCATTTTCTTGACAATATTCTTCCATTATCTTAAAAGTTTCAAGCTCACTATCATAACTTCCAATATGTAGCATTTGCAAACATAATCCCTCATCAATAATCTCAAGGGTTGCTTTATTAATAACTTCTTTAGCGTTTTCATCTGTTTCTTTATTTAATAAAACACTACGATATTCCTCAAATAATTTTTCATCTAAAAAATCAGGTTGTCTAATCATCATTTTAGCCTTAAAATTACTTTTATCTTTAGCATCTAATTGATAATTTTGCAAATCCCAAATACCTTCCAAAGGAAAAACAGTATATTCATAATAGTTATCCATATGTTTTGATTTCATTTTAGTTGTATATGAAAACCCATACAAAGTAGACATAGTATATTGGTATCTAGCTTCATTTGGATCTCCTAAATACTCTACACATACATATTTCATTGGCTCTAACTTAATAACTGTTGGTTTTTTGCTTGGTAAATATATTTCTTTATAATCCTTTTTATAATCAATTTTCATGATCTTTCACCCCTTTATATCTACTATTATATCTATATTATACGACATCACTATGTCACATATACAAAAAACACTAGATTATTCCTAGTGTTAATTTTTTTATACTTTTTCAAACAAAATATTGATTAATTTTTGTGCTACTTATCAGAAATAGTAACATACATAACTACGAATTCGTCATTATTTTTTATTAAAGACTCTAAAGTTTCATTAGGGTTATCAATTACATCTACACCAAGCCCAATAACATTTAAAAGAATCGGCTTATTTAATTTAATTTCATTAAAATCGTTATAGCTACTCCCTGTTTCAGAATTATCTTTTTTGCTTATTTTATTTATAACACCATCAGATGTCGCATATGCAAACTGATCACCAATAGTTATTCTATATTCCTTTTTTGTTTTTACACTTTTTTCACTTGAAATAATTACTTCAATATTTTTTTCATAATTTTCTAAATCAAATAGTTCATTTTTAATACTATCGTTCTGCTTTTTCCCTTTGTAGTAATGATCAATATTCACAATAATATTTTTTCCTCCAAAATCAATTACTTTTTGTTTATTAATTTCAACAATTTCAAGATTAGAACCAAAATGGTTTGCAATTTCAATTTCTCTATCTGTTTCCTTATTCCTTTTAATCATCTCATCATTTGATGAACAACCTACGATTGCTAAAAACATTAATACTAAAATACTTACTTTTTTCATACTCTTTCTCCTTTACATAAGTTATCTATATTATAACTTATCACATAAAAAAAAAGCGAATATGATTTTCATATCCGCTAAATGTTAATTGGTGCTACAATTTATAGGGTGGAATAACTAATATTCAAAAAATATTAGTTGCTTCATCCTTTTATATTTTTTATACATTATAAAAGACAAATAC
>JARXZD010000019.1 GCA_029893765.1 Bacilli bacterium PM5-9 | reverse complement strand
AATTCTAACAAGGAAAAAGGTTTTTGTCTTTTATAATGTAAAAAAACTATAATACCTTTTAAGGGTTACCCCCTAATTAATATTATAGTTCCTTTAAAAGCTACTTTAGTGTAGCTTTTTTGTTATATTTATAGCCTTATTTTCTATACTAATATAATTTACCTGTCTTTTACAAAAAAGAAGCAATCTTTACCATAAAATAGGTTATATATGCAAATTTAAATTGTTTATTTATATTTTCTGGAGTATAATATTTATATAGGAGTGATGAATTTTGAAAAAAACAGTTGGTATTTTTTTAATGGCATTATTTGTATTAAGTAGTACATCATTAAATGCTGATAATAATAAAGAAGAAGTAATAAAAAGTAATTCAATTATCATTAAATTTCATAATGATGTGGTTGCTGATAATAATTTAGAAAATCAAATTGAAAATACTATTGATGAAAATGTAAAGAATATCGATACATTAAATGATGAAAGTAATGTTGGAGATATTGTAGAAGTCGAAACAAAAAGTGAAATGTATGTAGTACAAGCAATTGAAGATTTAGAAAAAAGATCAGATGTTGAATATGTGCAACCAAACTATATTTATAAGGCACTTGAATATTCATCAAATGCATCATGTAGTAGCCCTTGGCATTTGCAAAGCAATTATTTAAATGCAGCAAGTGCTAAATCTAAATTGTCTTCAGGAACAAATGTAACTGTTGGAATTGTTGATTCTGGAGTTAAAGGAAGTCATAGCGAGTTATCGGCTGTTTTTAATAGTAGTTTATCGTATGATTTTATAAAAAATCGTAAGGCGCAAGTTGATGAAAATGGACATGGAACACATGTTGCAGGAACAGTAGCTGGTAAAACAGTAGGTGTAGGTACAAAAATAAAAATAGTTTCTTATCGTGTTTTAAATGGCAATGGTGAAGGAACAACAGCAGCTATCGTTAAAGCAGTAAATAAAGCTAATAAAGATGGAGTTAGGGTATTAAATATGTCATTAGGTGCTGATCAAAATGATAAATTATTATATAATGCTATTGCAAAATATAATGGAATAGTTGTTGCAGCAGCTGGAAATGAAAGTGATTCAAATGCAAACTATCCTGCTAGATATAATTTAGATAATATAATTGCTGTTGGTGCGATGACAAAAACAAACTATATTACATCTTATAGTAATTATCATGCAACTAATGTTGATTTATTTACATATGGTTCATCAATATTATCATCTAATGCTTTTTCAAGTAGTGCGTGTATTTCACAAAGTGGAACAAGTATGGCTACGCCAATAGTAAGTGCTAGTGTGGCAATGAATAAATCTTATAATTCAAATGCTTCAAATCAACAGATTAAAGCATCAATAATGGATGGAACAAAATATGCATCCACACTATCTAAATATTCAGCTAGTAAAGGTTATTTAGATTTAAATAGAGGACTTAATATTGTAAAAACAACACATTTTTCAAATGTGAACAATGATCGAAATGGAGCTAAGCATGCTGCTTCAAAAACAAGTACTTCATTTATTTTGTCTGGTACTAATGATTATGGGCAATTAGGAAATAGCGAAGCACAACCTTTTGAAGCAAGTCAAGTAAGTAAATATTATTTAACTAGAAAAAATACATATGTTATTACAAATGATGGTAGATTATTTGTTGCAGGAGCAAATGATTATGGACAACTTGGAAATACTGCATTAGGAAATACTAATAAATTTGTTGAGTTTCCAAGATTATCAACAACTCATAAATTTGTTGGAATTGATTTTAGAAATAATTTAGGTATGTATAATGAAACAAGTATTTATTTATATTTAAAATATGGAAAAAATACTGAGTATTATAAATTAGGAACATCATCGTTTAAAGCAAATTCTAATTCTAAAGTAACTACTAAAAATATTCAATATGTTAAATATGAAAATAACTTAAAAAAAGAAATAAAGTATTATAATAATGCTAAAGCTGTAATAACAAGCGAAAAATATTCATATAATTCATCATCTAGTGATATTGCTTCAAAAACAATTAATTATAGTTTTTCAACATATAATAGAAAATTAAGTTATTCATATAGTAATGGAACTATAAAAAAATATAGTAAATTAGATACTACAAAAGCTGGTAAAAGAAAATTATATTTTGTACAAACTTATAAGGTTAAGAAGAAGTCTGCATACAAATATTATTCTGTAATTGCAACAAAATCACAAACAAAATATAATAATGGAGTAATTACTGGAAAATATGCTTATTCATATAATAAATATGGAAAATTAAAATATAAAAACAAATCAAATGCTAAGTATACAAAATATGTATATAAAAATGGTTTAGCAATTAGCACTAAAACTTATAAGTACAAAAGTAATGGAAAAAAACGCTTAAGTTATGAAAGAAAAAATTCATATTCAAAAAGATTATTAAAATTGAAAAAAGAGTATTATTATAATAGTAAAGGAAAATTAAAAGAAGGTGCATACTATTATAAAACTACTTATAAAAAAGGAAAAGCTAAGAAAACATATAAATATTTATATAATAAAAATGGGAAATTAACTAATAAAAAAGTTGTAAAAACAAGAAAGTAGGCTTTTAATGAGCTTGCTTTTTTATTATAAACAACTTTTATAATAAAAAGATGTATGGTATACTATGTGTAGAGAAAGGTGCTGATAAAATGAAGTTAGTTAATATGAAAAAAATGTTAAATGATGCTAAAGAGGGAAAATATGCAGTTGGTCAATTTAATATAAATAATTTAGAATGGACTCAAGCAATTTTGGAGATAGCAAATGAAAATAATAGTCCTGTAATACTTGGAGTAAGTGAAGGTGCTGCCAAATATATGGGTGGATATAAAACGATTGTAAATATGGTAAAAGGATTGATTGAAGATAAAAATATTAATGTTGATGTAGCAATTCATCTTGATCATGGTAGTTCGTTTGAAGTTTGTAAAAAAGCAATTGATGCTGGTTTTACATCTGTTATGATTGATGGTTCACATCATCCAATAGCGACAAATATTGAAATCACAAAAGAAGTAGTAGAATATGCACATGCAAATGGTGTTAGTGTTGAAGCAGAAGTAGGTATTGTTGGTGGAGAAGAAGATGGCGTAATTGGAGCTGGTGTTATTTATGCAGATGCAAATGAATGTGTTGCAATAAAAAATGAAGCCAAAATTGATTGTTTAGCACCTGCTTTAGGAAGTGTTCATGGAGAGTATAATGGTGAACCAAAACTTGGATTTGATGAGATGGCTGAAATTGCTGCTTTAACTGATTTACCATTAGTATTACATGGTGGAAGTGGTATACCTGATTATCAAATAAAAAAAGCTATTGAATGTGGTACATGCAAAATAAATGTAAATACGGAGTGTCAACAAGCTTTTACAAAAGTAGTTAGAGAAACTTTAAATGATAATGATAAAGTATATGATCCAAGAAAATACCTTGGACCTGGAAAAGAAGCAATTAAGGAAACTGTTTTAGAAAAAATGGAATTATTTGGTTCAATAAATAAAGACTAAAAAAAGAATCGTTAGATTCTTTTTTTATCTATTTAGTTTATTTTGAATAATTTCTTCTAGTGTTTTTTCATTAAACCAAAACTTCTCATTGCACCATGGGCAAACTGTTTCAATGCCGTGGTCTTCATCTTTGATTTCTGTTAAATCTTCAATTGATAATGTTGATATTTTACTATACATATCATCGTATGAACATAAACATTCATATTTCATTGTTGAGCTTTCCAAAAGTTCAAAGTCAGGAAATATTTCTTTAATAAAACTTTCAATACTAATATTATTTTCAAGTTTTTTTGATAAGTTAGAAATAGAATCTAAGCATGATTCAACATATTGAATATCTTTTTCTTGAGCATCAGGTAATAATTGAATGATGATTGCTCCACTACTAATGATACTTTCATCTTTGTCAACTAAAACACCAGCACTAACAACACTTGGAGTTTGTTCGCTACTAGCAAAATAATATGTAAAATCTTCGCTTATTTCACCGCTTACAAGTGGAACAGATCCATAATAATCATGTTTTAGTCCTTGTCTAATAATTACGCTTAATGTTCCTTGTGTTCCAACTACGCTTTTGACATCAAGTTTTTTTTGTTCATTAATTACAGTTTCAACACGTGGATTATCAACATACCCTCTAATTTTATTATCACCTAAATATTGTGTATGTATTTTTCCTATTGGTCCATTACCATCAATTGTAACTAAAACTTTATCTTCATTTTTTTGCATTAAACCAATTAATGCAGTAATTGACATAGTTCTTCCAAGAGCAGCACTTGCACATGGACTTAAATCAAGTTTTTGTTGAACTTCTCTTGTTATCTCAACACTATTGATACCTAAAATTCTAACTGCATTATTTAAAGCAATTCCTCTTATTGCATTATTCACTACTTCACAACCTTTCCAAATAATTCTACCATTTTTTTAGCTATTAAAGCAATGTTATAAATATGTTATAATGAATTAGAAATATTTTGTAAGATAAGGAGAATGTATTTTGAAAAAAATAATTAAATTAAGCATGGTATTATTATGCCTAGTAGTTTTAAGTTCTTGTTCATCAAATGAAAAGTTTGATTGTGAAGCAAACAAATACGAAAAAAATCCAATAGCTACTATTAAGGTAAAAGGTTATGGAACAATGAAATTTGAATTATATGTAAATAAAGCACCGCAATCAGTTGCAAACTTTATAGAATTAGCAAATTCAAAATTTTATGATGGTTTAACATTTCATCGACTTGATCAAGATTTAGCAATCATTCAAGGTGGAGATCCAAGTGGGAATGGTAGTGGTGGACCTGGATACTCAATTAAAGGTGAGTTTGTTGATAATAATCATTGTAATGATTTAATGAATGAAAAAGGAACAATCGCAATGGCTCGTTCTCAAGAAAATGATAGTGGAGGAAGTCAATTTTATATTAACTTTAAAAATAATACTAATATATTTAGAACTGGCTATGCTGTATTTGGAAAAATAATTGATGGTGAAGATTTATTAACTAAGTTTGATAATACAAAAACAAAAGAAGCAAATGGTACAAATGTTCCAGATAAACCAATTTATATAGAAACAATTAGAGTTGAAACATTCAATCAAGATATGCCTGAAATAGATAAAATTAAATAGTTTCTTTTAAGAAACTATATTGACTTTTTATGTTTGGTAGTTTATTATAGTAAACAGAGGTGGTAGAATGAAAAGAATTGAAAAAAGTAAATTATTTCCATATACAATTAGTGAGGATATAGCAAATAGTATATCTCATGGTGTAGCTGCATTAATAATTGCGATTGCTAATGTATATTTAATATATCGTGCTAGTATTAGTGGTAGTATAACTGCTGTAATAACATTTGCTATCTATGGATATACTTTGATGTTGATGTTTTTAATGTCTTGTTTATATCATGGAATTAGACACTATACAACAAGAGATGTCTTTAAAAGATTAGATCATTCATTTATCTTTTTACTTATTTTAGCAACTTATTGTCCTATTGTTTTTGTTGGGATAAAGACAGAATTATCTTATTGGATTTTTGCTGCTTTATCAATTGTAACTATTGCAGGAATATTTTTTAAAGTATTCTTTTCTGATAAATTTAAAATTTTATCGACTATTATTTTTATTTTGATGGGTTGGGCAGCAATTTTTTTAATACCACAAATGATAAATGTAATGTCTAATGATTTTATGTTATGGTTAATTGTTGGTGGTTTAGCCTATACAATTGGTGCCATTTTGTATGCTGTTGGCAAGTTTAAATATCATCACTTTATATGGCATTTATTTGTAGTAGCTGGTGGCTTTGCCCATTATTATGCAATATTAATGTATTTAGTTTAAAAAAATATTTAGCTTTTAATGAATAATTAAGAGCTTTTTTATTTATCATTGTATTGTCTATAAAGTGCATTTATAATTTATTTAATATTTCTATTAAAAACACCTAAAAATAGTTTTATTGGTACATTTGCACAACTATACTTAAAAAGTTGTTTTTTTGTATTAATAATTATATAAAAAACAATAAAATAATAAAAAAATGTTTTTTTGTAATAAAAAAATTAAAACATTTATTTTTAATGGATTGCTTTATTATAATAAGTAAGGTATATTGAATGTAACAAATATAAATAGAGGAGATAGGATAGAGATGCAAGAATTATTAGAGTCAATTTATAATGAATGCCTTCCTTATACAAAAAAAGGAAAAACAGCTGACTACATTCCTGAGTTAGCAAAAGTTAACCCTGATTTGTTTGGAGCATGTGTAATCACTAATGATGGTACTACTTATGGAGTTGGAGATTACCAAAAGAAATTTACTATTCAAAGTGTTTCAAAAGTATTAATTTTAATTCAAGCTTTTATTGATAGTACATCAAAAGCAGTATTAGAAAAAGTAACATTAGAACCAACATCGTCAAGTTTTAATTCAATTGTTAATTTGGAATTAAAAAATGATAATAAACCATTAAATCCATTTATTAATGCTGGTGCTATTGTAACTACATCATTCATTAGTGGTGATACTGCTGATGAAAAAGTTGATCGTTTTTTATCGTTAATTCGTAGAATAACTGGTAATAATGATATTAATGTTAATATGGAAGTATTTGAATCAGAAAATAGAACTGGTTCAAGAAATAGAGCTTTAGCATATTTTATGAATAGTACAGGAACATTAGAAGATCGTGTTGAAATGGTTTTAGAGGCTTATTTTAAAATATGTTCTATTGAAGTAACATGTGAAGACTTAGCTAAAATTGCTTTAACAATTGCTCGTAATGGTGTTAACTTAGCTGGAGAACAAATGTTTGATGCTAGAAATTCAAAAAGACTTAGAGCTGTTATGTCATTATGTGGAATGTATGATGGTTCAGGTGATTTTGCTGTTAAAGTTGGTTTACCATCAAAAAGTGGTGTTGGTGGTGGCATCATGAGTGTTGCTCAAGCAAACAATGGAATGGGATTAGCTGTCTTTGGACCTGCTTTAGATGAAAAAGGTAATAGTTATGCTGGTCGTAAGTTCTTAGAAAAAATAAGTGATGAATTAGATTTGAGTATTTTCTAAATAGGGTAATAACCCTATTTTTTTTATTCTTTAAGTATGATATAATACTTTAGGAAAAGAAAAAAGAAATGAGGAGTTTAAATGGCTTTAACTGCAGGGATTGTTGGCTTACCAAATGTTGGTAAATCAACATTATTTAATGCAATCACAAAATCTAGTGTTGAGGCAGCAAACTATCCATTTGCGACTATTGATCCAAATGTTGGTGTTGTTGAAGTGCCTGATAAAAGATTAGAAAATATTACAAAATTAGTTGTTCCTAAAAAAACTATTCCAACAACTTTTGAATTTACAGATATTGCTGGATTAGTTAGAGGTGCATCAAAGGGTGAAGGATTAGGAAATCAATTCTTATCTCACATTAGAGAAGTAGATGCAATTTGCCAAGTTGTTCGTTGTTTTGATGATAGCGATATTACTCATGTTGATGGTGATGTTAATCCAATTAGAGATATTGAAACAATAAATATTGAATTAATAATGGCTGATTTAGATGTGATTGAAAAAAGATTAAGTAGAATTGAAAAAAAGGCAATGCAAACTAAAGATAAAGAAGGAATGTTTGAAGTAGCTGTTTTAAAAAAATTATATGATGTTTTAATCCAAGATAAAAAAGCTAGCCAATGTGATTTAACAAAAGAAGAGTTTGAGGTTGTAAAACATTTTAGATTACTAACACTTAAACCAGTTATTTATGTTGCTAATTTATCTGAAGAAGAAGTTAATAATGCAAAAGATAATAATCATTACCAAGAAGTTAAAAAGATTGCTGAAGCTGAGGGTACTAGTGTAGTGTCTGTTTGTGCTAAAATTGAAGCTGAAATAGCTCAATTAGATGAAGAAGATCAAGCGATGTTTTTAGAGGAATTAGGACTTGAAGAAAGTGGTTTAGATATTTTAATTAGAAAAGCTTATGATATTCTAAATTTAAAAACATATTTTACGGCTGGTGTTCAAGAAGTTAGAGCATGGACTTTTAAAAATGGAATGCTTGCTCCACAATGTGCGGGTGTAATTCATACTGATTTTGAAAAAGGATTTATTAAAGCTGAAGTTATGGCTTATGATGATTTAATTGAATATGGTAGTGAACAAGCTTGTAAAGAAAATGGTAAACTTCGTATTGAGGGAAAAGAATATGTTGTAAAAGATGGCGACATTATGCATTTTAGATTTAATGTTTAAAAATAATTTAAAGTTAATATGTAGTAATTAGAAGGTGAAAAATATTGCCTTCTTTTTTTGTTAGAAAATAATATAATTATAAATTTGTACTAATAATGCACCAACAACAAAAAGTTTTATTTGTAGTACATAAATATGTTATAATAATAGATGATTTTCTTTAAGGAGTAGAGTAAATGATAACAAAATTTAGACCGGATAAATATTATAAAAATGTTTTTGAAGTAAATTATAAATTATTAAAAAAAGAGGGCATAAAATTAATAACATGTGACTTAGATAATACACTAGTTCCACATGATGTTTTAGATGCTCCAAAAAATGTAATTGACTTGTTTGATAGTCTTGAAAAAGCTGGTCTATTAGTTGTAGTAATTAGTAATAATAATGAAAAAAGAGTGAAGCGCTTTTGTGAAAAATTGGATATTAAATATTATTACAGTTCAAAGAAACCTTTAAAAATGACTTTTAAAAAAGTTTTAAAAGATTTTAATTTGAAAGCTAATGATGTTTGTTTAGTAGGTGATCAATTAATGACTGATGTTTTTGGTGCAAATCGTATGAAAATTACTAGTATCTTTGTTGAACCACTAGCGCAGCGTGATATTATTTATACAAAATTTAATCGTCAAATTGAAAGATTAATAATTAAAATATTAGAAAAAAAGAAATTATTTAAAATGGGTGAATATTATGAATAAGGTTTGTTATGGTTGTGGAGCAACTTTACAAGATGTGGATACGCAAAAACCTGGATATATAAGTAATTTGAAAAATGAAGATCATATGTTGTGTCATCGTTGTTTTAGAATGAAAAACTACAATGATTATCATTCTCATTATTTAGATGCTAATCATTTTTATGAATTGGTTAGTAAAACAATAAAAAAGGGTAATTTAGTGGTGTTAGTCATTGATTTATTTGATATTAATAGTACTTTAAATATTAAGATTGCTGATTTATTGAAAAATAATCCAGTGCTAATTGTTGGTAGTAAAAGGGATTTAATTTTAAAGAGTGTTAAAGATAAGAAAATTATTGCTTACTTAAAAAAAGAGGCTAAAAAATTAAATTTAAATGTTAAAGATATTATTTTAAGTAGTGCAAATAAAAAGTATGGAATAGATGAATTATTAGATAGTATTTTTGAATATTATAATCATAAAGATGTTTATATTGTTGGAACAACTAATGTTGGTAAATCTAGTATTGTTAATGCGATGATTAATTCAATTGAAAAATCTGATTATCAAATTACAATTTCAAATTATCCTGGAACAACATTAGATACAATTAAAATTCAATTAGAAGATGATGTTTATTTATGTGATACTCCAGGCTTAGTTGAAGAGGCTCAAGTCATACATGATGTTGATTTGAAAGATTATAAGTATTTACAAACAAAAAATGAAATAAAATCAAGAATATATCAACTTGAAGAGTTGCAATCAATTTATATTGGTGGTTTAGTATGTTTTAGTTATTTAAGTGGTGAGAAAACTGGATTTAATTTCTTTATCAATAATCCTTTAAAACTTCACAGGACAAAATATGAAAATCGTATTGAATTATATGACAATCATAAAGAAGATGATTTATTATATCCTAAATCATTATCTATTAATGAATATCAAGATTTTAAGGTATATAAATTTGATTTTACAAATGAAAAAAAGAAGAAAGATATCGTAATACTTGGATTAGGTTGGATTACTTTTGAGCCAAATAATCAAGTAATTGAAATTGCTGTTTCTAAAAATGCTAAAGTCATTGTTAGAGATGCACTTATATAGGAGGTAAATAATGGTTACTAAACAACAAAAACAATATTTAAAAAGTTTAGCTCATTCATTAAAACCAATTTTTCAGGTTGGTAAGAATGGTGTTAATAATGAAATGGTAGTAGGTATTAGTGATGCTTTAGAACATCGTGAATTAATAAAAATAAGTATATTACAAAATTGTCCATTTGATAAAAAAGAGGTAGCTTTTGATTTGCAAAGATTAACAAATAGCGAAATCATTCAAGTAATTGGTCGTACTATTGTTTTATACCGTAAATCAAAAACAAAAGAAAATATCTTGTAATGAAAATATTAATTTATGGTGGGACATTTAATCCAGTACATTTAGCTCATATTGAAAATATTAATTTAGCTTGTCATACATTTAGTTTTGATAAAATATTAATAATTCCAAATAAAAATGGACATTTTAAAGAAAATGATGAACTTGCATCTATTGAGGACCGATTAAAAATGGTTGATTTAGCTTTAAAAAAATTAAATAAAAATATTGATGTTGAAATATCAAGAATTGAAATTGATAGTGAAAATAATTTATATTCAAATGATGTTGTTGATTGTTTGATTAATAAATATAAAAATGCTGAATTTTATTTTTTAATTGGAAGTGATCAGGCACGAAATATTGATAAATGGTATAAAATTGCTGAATTAAAAAAGAAAGTAAAGTTTATTGTTACTAAAAGAGATGAAAATTACTGTGATGATGAGTTTTTAACTATTAATAATGATATTATGCCTTATAGTTCAACTGCAATTAGAGAAAGATATGCAACTTCTGGAATTGAAGATGTCGATAAATATATAAGAGAACATGGTCTTTATTTAGAAATTGTTTTAAAAAGATACTTAAATGATAAACGTTTACAACATTCTATTAATGTAGCAAGCCTAGCTAAAGAAAAGGCGAGCAAGTATCAAATTGATTCAAGTAAGGCATATGTTGCTGGAATGTTACATGATATTGGTAAAGAAATTAATATTACTAAACAGTATGAACTAATTGAAAGTGATGATAACTTATTTGAAATTAGCGATGCTACTATTCATGCTTTAAGTGGGTATTATATTGCAAAAAATGATTTAGGTATTAATGATGAAGAAGTATTAAATGCTATTAAATGGCATACGACAGCTTATTATGAAATGTCTGATTTAGATAAACTTATCTATGTTTGCGATATGCTTAGTCAAGAGCGTGATTTTATTGGAGTTGAAAAATTAAGGGATTTATTAGATAAGGATTTGAATGAATGTTTTAAAGCTTGTTTTATTGCAAGTTATAATCATTTGTTAAAAAAAGGAATTAATATAAGTGATGAATTAAATAAATTAAAAGAAATGATTGAAAGGAATGAAGTGTGATGGAAAAGAAAGTAAAAGTAATTGCTAATTTATTAGATGATAAACATGCAAAGGATATTGAAATATTTGAGGTAGGTGCTAGTCATCCTTTATTTGATACTGTAATAGTTGCTAGTGTTGATGTTCAAAGAAATTTAGATGCTATTATCAATGAAATAAAAAAAGAAGAAAAGGATGGTAAATTTGAAGTAAAACAATATGATATTAACAATAAAGAGTGGGTTTTAATTGATTTTTATGATATTTTAGTACATGTTTTTGTTAAAGAAACTAGAGAATACTATGATATTGATTCAATTTTAGAGGAATATGTTAGAAGAAATGATTAGTTATCAAAATTTTGCTTATTACTACAATAAATTAATCCCTCATGATTTTTATCAAGACTATGCCAATAAAATCAATGATTATGGTAACTATAATAATATTTTAGATTTAGCATGTGGTAGTGGAACGTTATGTTTTATTTTAAAAAATGATTATAATTATGTGAGTGGTTTAGATTTATCTCAAGAGATGTTAATGATTGCTCAAGATTATAATCAAGAAAATAAAAAGGGTGTTCAATTTATTAATCAAGATTTAAATTTTTTAAATATAACTAAAAATAGCTATGATTTAATAACGTGTACTTTAGATAGTTTAAATTATATTGAACAAGAAAAAAGTATTATGGAAATTATTAAAAGTGTTAGTAACTCTTTAATGGATAATGGATTATTTTGTTTTGATATCTTAACTGATTTTTATGTCGATAATGTTGTAAATGACTACTATCAATGTGAAGAGCTTGATGATTTTGAGTATGTTTGGAAAGTAAAAAAAGTTGATAATAAAATTATAAAGCACGATTTAACTATTTTAAGTGATGATAATTCATATCATGAAGAACATTTACAATTTATTTATGATGAAAGTTTGATTGAAAACTACTTAAATAAATATGATTTAATAATTAAAGATAAAGAATATGAATATAATGAACTTAATGATGAAAAACCTTCAAGAGTTTATTATGTATGTCAAAGGAGAGAAAGAAAATGATTTTAGCTATTGCTGCAATGGAAGAGGAATATCAAGAATTAGAAAAAATGATGGTTGATGCAAAAGAAGGTGTTTGCGAAGATGTGAAATATCATCTTGGAAAAATTGCTGATAAAGAAGTAATGTTAATGTTAAGTGGTGTAGGTAAAGTAAATGCTGCTTATGCTTTAACGACTATTTTAAACTATTTTGATGTTAGTTTTATCGTTAATATTGGTAGTGCAGGTGGAGTTGTTAAAGATTATGATGTTAATGTTTTAGATATTGTGATTGCTAAAAAAGTATGTTATCACGATGTTGATTTAACTTTAGCAAACAGACTTCCTGGTGTTTTACCAAATACACCACAGTATTTTGAAGCTACTTTAACTGATGAAATGCTAAAAGCTATTGATAGTACAGGTTTAAATTATCATTGTGCAACAATTGCTAGTGGTGATCAATTTGTTTGTGATCTAGATAGTGTTAAATATATTACTGAGACATTTGAAGATGTTTGTG
Organism: Bacilli bacterium PM5-9; assembly: GCA_029893765.1. NCBI lineage: Bacteria > Bacillati > Bacillota > Bacilli > Bacilli bacterium PM5-9. Next base: position 15,827 of record JARXZD010000019.1, on the reverse strand, counting down.
CATGTGAAATGGAAGCTGGAGCAATTGCTCATATTGCATATCTTAGAAAAATACCATTTGTTGTCTTTAGATCAATTAGTGATGTTGTTGGTAAAGAACAAGATAATCAAATGCAATTTGAAGAATATATCAAACAAGCAAGCCTTAATTCATCATTAGCTGCTGCAAAAATAATTGAAAAAATTTAAAAATTAAGAAAAATTTAGGAAACCGGAGAAATTTAAATGTTTAAAAAAATAAAAGAAAAAATAATAGAGTATAAATTTTTAATTCTATTTGGAATTGTTATTTCAATAATTGCTCATGGAATGATATTGAACAATTTTTTAATAAATGAAGATTCATTAGATAGATTAAGTAATGGTAGTACCTTTAGAATGATAAGATCAGGAAGATGGGCATCTTTTATAATTACTGATTATATTTTAAGAGGAAATTATATTCCATTTTTTAATAATTCATTTTCAATAGCCTTTTTAGTTGCTAGTGGAGTAATTATAACTGATGTATTTGAATTAAAGCATAAAATGGCTCGTATATTTACAGTAAGTGCTTATTCATTATTGCCTTTAATATCAATAATGTTTGGTTATGCGTATGATATATTGAATTATTCGTTTGCTCTTTTACTTATTGTTGTTGGAGTAACAATTATAATTAAGTTTAAAAAAGTTGTTAGTAAATTATTTGCTTGTGTTTTAATTGCATTTTCAATAGGAATTTACCAATCGTTTATATCAATAGCGTCTGCTTTTTTACTTTCATATTATTTACTGCAAATTATTAAAGGCAAAAAAATAAATGCTAAAGAAGTAATAATTAATATTATCTATTTGATACTATCTTTAGTATTGTATTACATTATCTTAAAGGTTTTACTTACAATTACCGGCCTTAGTTTAACTGGATATAAAAATGCTAATAACTTTAATATCAAGGATGTTATTTTAAATCTGCCTCAGAATGTTTTAAATACAATTAAGTATTATAGAGACTATTTGTTTGGTAGAACTACAGTTTTAAAAACTCATTATAGTACGCATTTAATAATATTACTGTTTTTTATGATATTCATAATTTACTTTATTAAAAATATTCTTAATAAAAAAATAAATATAAAAGAGAATATTATAATTATCTTGCTTGTAATATTATATATACCAGCATTATACTCAATTACATTAATTACTCAAACATACGATTATTCATCAGAATATGGGATAACTTTCTTTACTATTTTAATTATTTCATGTTGCTTTGAAATGGTTGCAAATAAATATATTAAAACTTTTTTAAGTATTTTAACAACTGCATTAATTGTTTTAGGTTTACTTAGTACGAATTATATTCATACACAACAAAAACTTTTATCAAAAATGACTTATAATTATTATTTATTAATATACAATGATGTTCTAAAAAATGAGGATTATGATAAGGATACAAAAGTTTTCTTTTATGGAAAGGTTACAAAAAATAATAACTATTTGAAAAGTAAAGCAAAAATATATAAGTATATGAAAGAAGGGTATAAAAATGGACCAGCTGGACTTGGTAATATGACTAGCAAAAAGTACATGTTTTATCGTGATAGAAAAGCTCATTACTTATTAGATTATTATTATTTCTCTTTAAATGGGTATGATGAGATAGAAGTTAAAGGTAATAAAAAATTAAAAGAGAGATTATTTAATTGTGGAAATAGTATGCCAAATTATCCAAAAGAGGGTTCAATAAAAAAATGTCCAATTGAAGATGTAATAATAGTGAAATTAGGAGATTATTAAAAGATTTTTAAATAAGTAATTTATTGTTGTTTTAATAAATTAAGTTAAACATAAAAACTAAGTAAATTAGTTTGATAGTATAAGGAGAGGAGATATGTGTTAATAGTAAAATTAATTATTATTAATGTATAAAAAAATTATGAAAAAAATAGTTAGTATAATAGCACCTTGTTATAATGAAGAAGGAAATATAAATGATTTTTATGATGAGTTAAATAAGCAATTAACACCTTTAGCTTATGATTTTGAGTTTGTTTTTGTAAATGATGGTTCAAAAGATCAAACATTAAATATCTTAAAAACTTTAGCAAGAAGTGATAATCGTATAAAAGTTGTTGATTTTTCAAAGAATTTTGGTAAAGAGGCAGCAATTTTAGCTGGACTTGATTATGCTAGTGGTGAAGCAGCAATTATTATCGATGCTGATTTACAAATGCCTGTTACTAAAATAAAAGATTTAATTGAATTATGGCAAGAAGGAAATAAATTAGTTTTAACATATAAAAATGAAAGAAAAAAAGGATTAAAAAGCTTTTTAGCAACCAAATACTATGATGTTTATAATTATTTAAGTGATGATAAAATTATAAAAAATGCTTTAGATTTTCAAATAATGGATCGTGAAGTAATTGATGTTATCTGTTCAATGCGAGAAAGATCACGTTTCTTTAAAGGAATTACAGGATTTATTGGATATAATTATAAAATGATACCAATTGAGATTAATGATAGAACAAGTGGAGAAAGTAAGTTTGGTGGCTTTAAAACGCTATTTAATTATGCTTTTCGCTCATTTGCAATTCATTCTGATATTCCCTTAAAAATAGCACTAAAAATAGGTACTGTTATCTCTATGGTTGGATTTATTTATATGCTATATATTTTCTTTAAAACATTAATTAAAGGTGTAGATGTTAGTGGATATGCATCACTTATTATTGTGATGTTATTTATGTTTGGTATTGTCTTACTTATTTTAGGAATAATGGGATATTACATTGCTTTAATTTACAATGAAGTTAAACAAAGACCAAATTATATTGTAAATGAAGTTATAGTAAAAGATGAAAAGGGTGAGTAGATGAAAAATTTCTTATTAAAAAACAAAGAAATAATTATTGAAATAGTAGTTTTTACTATTATTATTGGCGTGCTTTTTTTAATTTTAAATTTTAATGATGGAACCCTTGGAGTTTTAAAAAGTGATTTTAGAGGTCAACATATTAGATTGATTGATTATCAAAGAAATTCATTTTGGCAAACTCATGATTTATTTCCGCAAATAACATTCAACTTTGGCGCAAGTCAAAGTATGGTTGATTTATATTATTATGGAATGTATAACCCTTTAATTGTCCTATCGTTCTTTTTCCCTTTTATAAGTACAATGTATTGGATGCAATTAGTTACAATGATAATTATGATTTTATCGTTTGTTGCAATGAACATTTTATTAAGAAGATTTAATATTGATAGAAAATATGTTCTTATCATTAGTGTTTTATGTGCATTTACTCCAGGAATTTTATTCCATTTATCATATCATGTGATGTTTACATATTATTATCCAATTATGATATTATCTTTTGTTGGAATTGATATGTTGCTTAAAGATAATAAGAAATGGTTATTTATTATTTGTGTAGCCTTAATTTTTTATACAAATTTCTTTTTTGCCTTAATAATTGGTTTTGTACAATTAGTCTTTTTCATTGCATGTTTAAATTATCAATTTGATTTTAATTTAAAAGAAAAAATAAATAAGTATAAACAATTAATATTTTCTTATTTAATTGGTATTTTAATTGGAATGTTTACTTTTATTCCCCAAGCACTTGCTTTATTTGGAGGTAGTAGAGTTGATAAAACAATTCCATCATTGGATATTATAAACCTACTTAATATTGAAAAATTAATTTTTGATCCATATTCTTTAGCTTTAGGAATTTTAGGGTTATTTGTTCTTATTTTAGCTTTTTTAAATTATAAAAATAAATTTAGTTTACTACTTAGTATTTCATGTACACTTGTTTTATTATTAGAGCATTTTAATTATTTATTAAATGTTTTTCAATATACTCATTCAAAAATATATATCTATTTAGTTCCTTTATTATTGTTTTTATTGGCATATCTTTTAAATAATAAAAAAATTAAATATAAGAATATTGCATTAGGTATTTCAAGTGTAATTGTTTTAATATATTTAATTAATATGGAACATCTTGAGTTTTTAAATGTTAATGTAGTAGCTTTTATTTGTTTAATAATTGCTCAGATAATCATGATGGTTTTATTAATAAATTATAAAGATAAGTATAAATATTTTGTTGTGATTTCACTTATTGCTTGTATTGCTTCAATTTTAAATTATGCACCTCATTATATTACTAAAGAACAGTATAGAGATGAAATTGTAAGAAGTAAAAAGATTAGAAAAGGATATATTGCTAAAAAAGAAGATGATTTTTATCGTGATAATTATTCATCGAATTTTTCAAATGCTATTAATAATTTTTCACCATTAATTTATACTTCAATTATCAATAATGAATATATGGATTTTTATAATTACTTTATTGAAATTGAAAAACGAAAAAATAATAGACATATTAGTACAACGACGATTGCTAATATCTTATTTTCAAATATTACAAGTGTTAATAAGTATTTATTAAATGAAAATGATAAAGCTAGACCATTTATTTATGGAGTAGAAAAAAATAATCTTAATAGCCTTAGTGATTTAAAGAAAATAGAAGGTCTTAATCGTTTAATCGCTCTTAATGAAGGATTTTTTGTTGATGGAAATTATAATGAATACAAAGAAAATAAAACTGAAGTTAAACAAGTTACTTCATCAAAAGAAAATATTATTTTTAAAAAGACTAGCACAATCAATCTTGATATTCCAAAACAATATTGGAAAAAAGGTGTTTTTATAATTGAAATAAATGCCTTGAATGAAAACTTAGAGCGTGCTGAAGTATCAATTGGTGAACATATTAGTGTTATTAGAGGTGAAAATAAATATAATGAACCTATTGTTGATAAATCAGTTTTTCATCTTAATACTGATGGAAGTATAAAAAATATAAGTATTAAATTTCAAGGTTCAAATAATAAATATGACAAAGTTAATGTAAAGTTTATTGAATATAATGATTTTAGAAATAATTTACTAGAGTATGTTGAAGCTAGTGATATTAAAATTGACTATAATAAAAGTTATAATTTTTCATTAAATATGGCTAGTAATGGTTATTTAGGTACATCAATTTTTTATGATGATGGATTTATTATTAAAGATAATGGTAAAGAAATAAAAAAAGAAAAAGTAAATAATAACTTTTTAGGTGCTAAATTAGAAAAAGGAAAACATAATATTGTTATTGAGTTTAAAATAAAAGGATTTAATGAGGGAATGGTTTTAACAATCATTGGTTTATTTGCTTTAGGGTTAATTATGGTTAATGAAATAAAGTTTTTAAATAGACCATTCTTTAGATTTGTGATTGTAGGTGCTTTTAATACTGTTAATTATTTTATTGGCTATACAATATTGTTAAATTTTATACCTTATTTAATTGCCCATGTCTTGGCTTTTATTTATAGTGCTTTTGTTTCATATTTTTTAACAGCTGTATATACATTTAAAACAAAGCCTACTTTTAAGACATTTATTGCTTTTCCTTTAACATTTATTCCTAACTTATTAATGAGTAGTGTTGGAACAGCATTTATTGTTGAACTAGGTCTAATCAGTAAATCTATTGCATCATTAGTAGTAATGATTATGATAATTCCAATAACTTTTATTATTAATAAATTTATTTTTAAAAAAGATGATAAATAAAAGTGTTTTATGAGTGAACATTACTTAATAAAGTAGCTATTTTACTTGAAAAAAATGGTGTTTCATTATATAATATACTAGCGTTATAAAACAGGGGAGGAAACAAAGAAAATGAAAACTGAAATGAATAAAAAAGAAAACTCAATGGTAGAGATAACTGTTAGTGCAAATAAAGATGCATGGAAAGATGCACAAAAAGCAGAATTTGAAAAAGCTGCTAAAGAAGTAGAGATTGACGGGTTTAGAAAAGGAAAAGCACCACTTGCTAAAGTAAAAGCTCATATTAATGAATTTGATGTTTTATCAAAAGCTGCTGATACATTATTAAATGATATGTATAGCCATGCTTTAAAAGAACATGATATTTGGCCAGTAGCTCAACCGAACTTAAATGTTGAAGCAATCAATGAAGATGAATTAAAAGTAATCTTTGAAGTTGCTACTAAGCCTGAATTTGAAGTAGCAGATTATAAAGGTTTAAGTGCTAATAAAGAAACTGCAGTTGTTGAAGAAGGTGAAATTGATGCTCAACTTGAAGCATTAAGAGCACAATCTGTTAGTTTAGAAGTAAAAGATAAAGAAATTGAAAATGGCGATACTGCTGTAATTGATTTTGAAGGATTTAAAGACGATGTTGCTTTTGAAGGTGGAAAAGCTGAAGCTTATCCATTAGAAATCGGTTCTGGTCAATTTATTCCAGGATTTGAAGAACAATTAATTGGTAAAAAAGCTGGAGATGAAGTTGATGTTGAAGTAACTTTCCCAGAAGAATACCAACAAGCTGACTTAGCTGGTAAACCAGTTGTCTTCAAAGTAAAAGTACATGAAGTTAAAGTTAAAATTGAAGCAGAAATCAATGATGACTTAGCTAAAGGTCTTGGAATTGATGGAATTGATACAGTAGCTGCATTAAAAGAAGATATTAGTAAAAGACTTCTTGAACAAAAACAAAATGAAGCTGAAATGAATTATACAAATGATTTAATTAAACAAATTTCTGATAAAACAGAAATTAATATTCCACAACCAATGATTGATGGTGAAATTGATGCATTATATCAACAATTCATGCAAAGATTACAAGCACAAGGTATGAATGAAGAAATGTTTTTACAAATGACATCTCAAACTAAAGAAGATGTTAGAAAACAAATGGAAGAAGATGCTATTGCTAAAATCAAATATACTTTAATTTTAGAAAAAATAGCTCAATTAGAAAATATTCAAGTAAGTGCTGAAGATATTGAAGCTGAGTATGAAAAAATTGGTGCAATGTATAATATGGAAGTTGAGCAAATCAAACAAATGATTCCAGATACTGGAAGTTTAGAATTTGAATTGAAAATGCAAAAAGCTGCAGACTTAATTAAGGAAAATGTAAAATAAGACGCTTTTGCGTCTTGTTTTTTCTAAATTTTGGTAAGGAGGTATAAAGATGCCAAAACAAGAACTATTAGTAAATGTACCTATGGTTATTACAAGAGGAATGTTTGTCTTTCCTGGTAATGCTTTTAATTTGGAAGTAGGTAGACCAAAAAGTTTAGAGGCAATAATTAAAGCTCAAGAAGAGTATGATGATTATGTTTTTATCACATCTCAAAAAGAGCCTAGTATTGATGTTCCAACTACTGATGATATTTATAAATTTGGAACACTATGTAAAATTAGAATTGTTAAGACACGTGATGATGGTAGCATGAAGGTATCATTAGAAGGATTAGATCGTGCTCAAGCAGTTGAAGTAATAAATGATGATGAAATGTTTTATGCTAGTGTTGAAGTAAAAGAGGACATTGTTAGTGATACAATTAAAGAAGCTGCATTAGTAAGATTAATAGCTAAAGCAATTGAAGAATTAATTAGTGTTATTCCTAATGTGCCACAAGAAATAATCTCTGAAATAACAAAAGGGGTTAGCGCAACTAATCTAAGTGATATGATTGGTCAATATTTCCCAATGTTTATTGAAAGAAAACAAGAGATGTTAGAAGAATTAGATATCAATAAAAGATTAGAAATTGCATTACAAGAAATAAAAAACGAAATCGCAATCTCTAAAATTGAATCTAATATTAATGAAACTGTTCAAGAAAGAATTAATGATAATCAAAAAGAGTTTTATTTAAGAGAACGCATGCGTGCTATTAAAGAAGAACTTGGTGATACACATGATAAAGATGATGAAATTGAACAAATAAAAAAATTAGTAGATGAAAATCCATTTCCTGAAGATGTAAAAGAAAAAATTTATGAGGAAATAAAAAAATATGAAATGATGCCACAAGCAAGTAGTGAAGCAAATGTGGTTAGAACATATCTTGATTGGATGATTAAAATTCCATGGTATCAAGAAACTAAAGATGAAGAAGATTTAAACGTTGTTGAAAAAGTTTTAAATGATGATCACTATGGATTAGATAAAGTTAAAGAAAGAATTTTAGAGTATTTAGCTGTTATGAAAATGACTAACTCTTTAAAAGCTCCAATTATTTGTTTAGTTGGCCCACCAGGTGTTGGTAAAACATCGATTGCTAAATCAATTGCTCGCTCTTTATCACGTGAGTTTGTTAAAGTATCATTAGGTGGAGTAAAAGATGAATCAGAAATTAGAGGACATAGAAGAACTTATTTAGGATCAATGCCAGGTCGTATTATTCAAGGTATGAAAAAGGCAGGGGTTGTAAACCCAGTTTTCTTACTTGATGAAATTGATAAAATGGCAAGTGATTATAAAGGTGATCCTGCTTCAGCAATGCTTGAAGTTTTAGATCCTGAACAAAACTCAATGTTTAGTGATCACTATGTTGAAGAAAGTTATGATTTATCTAAAGTAATGTTTATTGCAACAGCAAACTACATTGAAAATATTCCAACTGAATTAAAAGATAGATTAGAAATAATTGAACTTTCTAGTTATACTGAATTAGAAAAAGTTGAAATTGCAAAAAATCACTTAGTTAAAAAACAAGCTGAAGTTCATGGTTTAAAGAAAAGTCAATTAAAATTAAATGATAGTGCTTTAAAATTTATTATTCAAAAATATACTAAAGAAGCTGGTGTTAGACAATTAGAAAGAACAATTGCTATGCTTGCTCGTAAAGAAGTTATTAATATATTAAAAGATGAAAAAGCAATTACTTTAAACAAGAAAAATGTTGAAGAACTTTTAGGAAAACCACGTTTCACTCATACAATGAAAGAATCAAAAGATCAAGTAGGAGTTGTTACAGGTTTAGCGTATACGGCTTTTGGTGGTGATATTTTACCAATTGAAGTTAATTACTTTAAAGGTAAAGGTCGTTTAGTTATAACAGGTCAATTAGGAGATGTTATGAAAGAGTCTGCTAATATTGCTTTAGATTATGTTAAGGCTAATGCTAAAAAATATAATATTGATGAAACAATGTTTGAAAAAAATGATATTCATATTCATGTTCCTGAAGGAGCAGTACCAAAAGATGGACCTAGTGCAGGTGTTACGATGACAAGTGCTATCATTAGTGCATTAACTAATCGAAAAGCAAAAGCAATCATTGGAATGACTGGTGAGGTTACTTTAAGAGGTAATGTTTTACCAATTGGTGGTTTAAAAGAAAAATCAATTTCTGCACATCGTTCAGGTTTAGAGAAAATTATTATTCCTAAAGACAATGAAAAAGATATCGTTGATATTCCAAAAGAAGTTCAAGAAAACTTAGAAATTGTTTTAGTTGATAAAGTTGATCAAGTAGTTAGAGAAGTGTTAGTCTAATGAAGATATCAAGTTCATATTATTTAGTTGGAGGTACTAATTCCTCCAACTTTCCTGAATTAGATTTACCTGAGTTTTTCTTATGTGGTCGTAGTAATGTTGGTAAATCAACTTTTATCAATACATTATTCAATAATAAGAAACTTGCAAAAACTTCATCACAGCCTGGTAAAACACAAGTTTTAAATTGGTTTGTGATTAATGAAGCGTTTTGCATTGTGGATGCTCCTGGATATGGTTATGCTAAAGTTAGTAAAAAGCAGCGTGAAGAGTTTGGTGCGATGATTGAAGACTATTTAGTTAATCGAAAAAATTTAAGAGTGGTTATAATGTTATTGGATTATCGTCATAAGCCAACTGAGGATGATAAAATGATGTATGAGTTTTTAAAGTATTACAATATTGATACAATGTTTATTTTAACAAAAGAAGATAAGGTTAAAAGAAATGATCGCAAAAAAAACTTAGACATTATTATGAAAGAATTAAATTGTTTTGATAAAGAGAAGTTTATTCCTTTCTCTTCAGAAACAAAAATTAATATTGATAGAGTATTTAAAATATTTAAATAATTATTTTTTAAATTGTGAGGTAATTTAATTGAAAAAAGTATTTAAAAAAATAAAAAAGGTATTATCAAGTACTTTTCTTATTAAAATTCTTAATTTAATAACAAGCATCACTCCAATTCAAAAAAATTTAATTATCTTTGAATCATTTTTTGGTGTTTCAATTTCAGACAATCCGCTTGCTATTTATGAAAACATAGATAGAAGTAAGTATGATTGTCTTTTTTTAGTTAATGATCCTAAAAAATATTCAGATTTTAAAACTGTTAAAAGGCAAACTTTAAAATCGTATTTTTTAATGAGAAAAGCTAAAGTGATTATCAACAATTCAAGAATGCCAAAATATTGGAAAAAAAGAGATGGTCAAGTTTATATCCAAACATGGCATGGAACACCTTTAAAAAAATTAGTTCATGATCTAACAACGTTTAATATGCCATCTGCTAATAGTTTAGATGATTATTTAAAGCTATTTGATGATGATATAAAAAAATGGGATTATTTAATTAGTTCGTGTCCATATAGCACAAGTTGTTTTAAATCGGCTTTTCAATTTGAAAAAGAGATATTAGAAATTGGATATCCAAGAAATTATAAGTTATATAACTATACTACATTAGATAAAGAAAGTATAAAGAAAAAATTAAATATTCCAAATGATAAGAGAGTAGTTTTATATGCACCAACTTATCGTGATAATCAAAATAATGGTCTTGGAGAATATTATTTTAATTCTAAGTTAGATTTTAAAAAATTACAGTATGAATTTCCTGATACAATATTTTTAATTAGATATCATTATTTAATAACACAAACTAATGATATTGACTATGAAAATGTTATTAATGTTTCAGATTATTCAACTATTAGTGATTTATATTTAATTAGTGATTTACTAATTACGGATTACTCTTCAGTCTTTTTTGATTATTCAATTTTAAAGAAACCATTTTTATTTTTTACTCCTGATATTGATGAATATCAAGATGATTTAAGAGGGTTTTATTTGGATATGTATTTAGATTTTCCAAATATTCCTGCTAAAACAAATGATGAAGTAATTGCTCAAATGAAAGAACTTAATTTAAGTAATTATCAAGATTTTACAAAAAAATACAATCCTGATAAAAATAAGGATTGTATTGTTAAAATATTAAATATAATTAATGAAAATACTTTTTAAGGATAACTACTAGGTAGTTATTTTTTTTGTTTAAAAATCTCATCAACCACTCTTTTTGATGAATTGCCATCGTCAATTTTGTTGAATTCTTCAGCAAATTTTTTCAACATTTTTTCACTTGATTTATCTTCATTTAAAATATCATTGACTAATTCTTTTTCTGTTCTTGAAATATTACCTGGTAGTTGATTATCTTCTAAATAAAAACCTCGTAGTGTATTTTTATAAAACTCATAATCATACATAAAAAATGATATTTTTCTATTTAATAATGAAAAATCAAAGAAAACTGATGAATAATCTGTTATTAAAATATCAGAAATAATATATAAGTAATTTATATCTTGAATTAGATTTCCATTATAAATAAAACCTTCATATTTTTTATAATCAAACTCATTTGATATGAAATAGTGTGGTCTGAAAATGATGATATATTCATCTGATAAATGTTTTTGTAAATAATCAAAATCAACATCATAACTTGAGATATAACCTTGTTCTTTGACATATTCATTATCGCGCCATGTAGGTGCGTAAAGAATTATTTTTTTACTTGTATTTAAATTTAAAATGCTTTTGACTAATTCAATATCTTTTTTTGAATAGTTAAATAAAAAATCATTTCTTGGTAATCCTGTTTTAACAATAATATTTTCTTTATTAATTGCTTTAAGATTAAAAGCACTTGTCATAACTTTTGAATAATAATCTGAATTAGATGGCATGAAGTCATATTTTTTAGCATCCACTAAATATAGTTTATTAAGTTGTTCTTTTTCATACCTACCATTATCTCCATCAAGTTTAATATCAAAACCAATTTTTTTGTATGGAATACCATGCCAAGTTTGAATGTAAAATTGATCATCACGTTTTTTAATGTGAATAGGAGTTCGAGAATTATTAACCCAGTACTTTGCTTGGTAGTATGCTTTTATATGTTCTTTGGAATTATATAGAACAATTTTAGATCTTTCTAATGTTTTTAAAACACTATTTGATAATTGCTCTGGATATTTGAATGACCAAATAAAAGTATAATCATCAAAGTATGGATCACTAATCATGTATTCGTATATTTGTCTTGGACTACAACCATAAAACTTACCCATATAAGAACTAAAAAGAATAGTTTTATCATCAGGTGTTGATGTTTTATATAGTATCTTAGACAATTGTATTTTAAGAAATGATTGTGTTTTGCGAATAAAAATTTTAAAAAATTGTATCATAAAACAACCTCCGATATTATTATATCATTTTTTAAATAATAGTTTAATTGTTTTTGATAAAACTAATGTCATTACTAAAATGAGTAATCATTTTTATTAATGAACTATTTAAGTACTTTTAATAATATACATAGTTACATGAGCAAATTATTAGACAATATAGGAATGTGTGCTATAATTAAAATGTATAGAAATTAAACATTTATAATAAATGATATTTATAGAAGGAGTGGTATACTATGTTTGAAACATGGAAAGATTTTAATAAAGGAAATTGGATTAATGAAATTGATGTTAGAGATTTTATTTTACGAAACTACTCATTGTACGAAGGTGATGATTCTTTTTTAGAAGAACCAACTAAAGATACTAAAGAGTTATGGCAACAAGTATTAGAGCTATTAAAAGAAGAGCAAGAAAATGGTGGTGTTTTAGATGCTGATACTAGTGTAGTATCAACAATTACTTCACATCAAGCAGGTTATATTAACAAAGATTTAGAAAAAATTGTTGGCTTACAAACAGATAAACCATTAAAAAGATCATTACAACCTTATGGTGGTATTAGAACAGCAACTGCTGCTTTAAATAGTTATGATTATAAAATAGATGAAAATGTAACTGATATTTTTACAAACTATCGTAAAACACATAATCAAGGTGTCTTTGATGTTTATACTGATGAAATGAAGAAAGCTCGTCATTCAGGAATTATTACTGGTTTACCTGATGCTTATGGACGTGGAAGAATAATTGGTGATTATCGTCGTATTTCATTATATGGTGTTGATCGTTTGATTGAGGATAAATATAGTCAATTAGATAGTATTCCAAAAGAGATGAATCCACACAATATTCAATTAAGAGAAGAGATTGCTGATCAAGTTAAAGCATTAAATAGTTTAAAAGAAATGGCACAAAGTTATGGTTTTGATATTTCTAAACCTGCAGAGAATGCTAAAGAAGCTATTCAATATTTATATTTTGGTTATTTGGCTGCTATTAAGGAACAAAATGGTGCGGCAATGTCTTTAGGGAGAACTTCAACATTTTTAGACATCTACATTAAAAGAGATTTAGATAAAGGAATTATTAATGAAGCACAAGCACAAGAATTAGTTGACCATTTTATCATGAAATTAAGAATTGTTAAATTTATGCGTTCACCTGAATATAATAATTTATTTAGTGGTGATCCTACATGGATAACTGAATCAATAGGTGGTATGTCTTTAGATGGTAGAGCCCTTGTTACTAAAACATCATTTAGATTTTTACATACTTTAATTAATTTAGGTTCAGCACCTGAACCAAACTTAACCGTACTTTATTCAACACAATTACCAAGAAATTTTAAAGAGTATTGTGCTAAAATATCAATTCAAACATCATCAGTTCAATATGAAAATGATGATTTGATGAGACAAACATACGGTGATGATTATGCGATTGCTTGTTGTGTTTCTGCAATGAGAGTTGGAAAAGAAATGCAATACTTTGGAGCACGAGCTAACATTGCTAAAGCATTATTATATGCGATTAATGGTGGTAAAGATGAAAAAAGCAAAGAACAAGTTGGACCAGAAATCAGAACTATCACAAGTGAATATCTTGATTATGATGAAGTAATGAAAAGATATGATGAGATTTTAGAGTGGCTAGCAGAGTTGTATTGTAATACATTAAATGTTATTCATTATATGCATGACAAATATTGTTATGAAGCTTTACAAATGTCTTTACATGATCGTGATGTTAAAAGAAACTTTGCAACTGGAATTGCTGGATTATCAGTGGTTGCTGATTCATTAAGTGCAATTAAATATGCAAAAGTTAAACCAATTAGAGATGAAAATGGAATTGCTATTGATTTTGAAACAGTAGGAGATTTTCCAAAATATGGTAACAATGATGATCGTGTTGATGATATTGCTGCTAGTATTGTAAAAAGGTTTATGAATCATATTAGGAAACAATTTCATTTAAGAAACTCACATGCATCAATGTCAGTTTTAACAATTACATCAAATGTTGTTTATGGTAAAAAAACTGGTACAACACCTGATGGTAGAAAAGCTGGTGAACCATTTGCACCTGGTGCTAATCCAATGCATGGTCGTGATGAATCTGGTGCTCTTGCATCGTTATCTTCAGTAGCAAAACTACCATTTCAACATGCACAAGATGGTATTTCAAACACGTTTTCTATTGTACCTGATTCATTAGGAAAAGCTGATGAAATAAATGTTTGTAATCCATTTTTAACAAATAAAAAAACTTGTATTTAGGAGGAAGTAATTATGACAAATCAAAATCAAATTGATAATTTAGTAAATATTTTGGATGGTTATACAAGACAAGGTGGTCATCATCTAAATGTTAATGTTTTTAATAGGGAAACATTAATTGATGCAATGGAAAGACCTGAAGAATATCCACAGTTAACAGTTAGAGTTAGTGGTTATGCAGTTAATTTTACAAAGCTTAATCATGAACAACAACTTGATATTATTTCAAGAACATTCCATGAAAAAATGTAATTAAAGGCACACCTTGGTGTGCTTTTATCTTAGGAGGTGTAGTAAATGAGTGTAATTGGGTATGTTAATCAATATGAAAGTATGGGAATGGTTGATGGACCAGGTACTAGGTTTGTTGTGTTTTTACAAGGGTGTCTTTTAAAATGCCAATATTGTCATAATCCTGAAACGATTGAAATTAATCATAGTGACAAATATAAAAAATCTAGTGATGAGGTATTTAATGAGATTGATAAATTAAAAGAATATTATCGTAATGGTGGTGTAACTATTAGTGGTGGTGAACCTTTATTACAATTAGATTTTGTTGTTGATTTATGTAAAAAAATAAAATCAATTGGTTTACATATTGCAATTGATACTTCGGGTGCTTTTTTCAATAGGGATAATTTAAAACAAAATAAACAGCTTCAAGAATTGTTTAAATATGTTGATTTATTTTTAGTGGATATTAAACATATTGATGATAAAAAATGTCAAAAACTTACTACAAGATCAAATGAAAATACTTTACAATTCTTAGAGTATCTAAATGAAAATAATCAGGCTGTTTGGATTAGATATGTGTTGTTAAAAGGCATTAGTGATGATGAAAATGATTTGAGAAAAACTGGTGAGTTTATTAAAACTTTAAAAAATGTAGAAAATGTTGAAATTCTACCTTATCATAATATGGCAGCTCAAAAGTGGAAAAACTTAGGAATGGATTATCAATTAAAAGGTTTAAATAATACACCGATTGATGATGTTAAAAGAGCATATCAAATAATGTTTGAATAACTTTTATAAACACTTTAGTAGTTAAAAAAATGGTTCTTTGTCAAGTGATGGGGGCTAGTCCAAAATCACATAAAGTATAATGAATCAGCCAGCATAGTTACAATTGTAACTATGCTTTTTTATTAA